>JADFKH010000026.1 GCA_022565025.1 Pseudomonadota bacterium | reverse complement strand
GACAAAACAACCTGGACCATTTCTGCCTGCAAATCGATTCCTTCGAGGAACAGGCGTTGCTGGATTGGTTATCACAGCAGGGAATCGAAACGAGTGAGTTTGAAATACGGTATGGGGCGCAGGGTTTCGGCCCGTCCGTTTACATCAGGGATCCGGATGGCAATACGGTTGAACTGAAGGCAATAAACAAAGGGGATAAGCAAAGGGGATAAAAGATGAGGGCTTACTCCACACCGAAATTGGTTTCGAAGCGCCAGGTCCGGGTGATGTGGAGAATATCAACCTGCTCAGAGATGTTGTTGGGAAGAGGTGAATAGGGAGCGCACATTTTGACGATCCTGACAGCGGCCTGATCGACTTCCGCGATACCGGAACTGCGCATGATGTCAATACTTTCGACCGTGCCGTTCTGGTGTATCCCCACGGTCAATACCAGGTCGCCATGAAGCTTTTTCTGGCGCAATTCGCTGGGATAATTCATATTGCCGACGCGCTCAACCTTCGCTACCCAGGCGCGCATATAGCTGGCAAATTCGTATTCCTGAGTGTTGGCGGAAATGAATTTACGTCGCGGCAGCTTTGATTTCCACTGTATTTGTCTGCTCAGTTCGGGCTGAAGGCTGGCCATCTCCATGCTCTGTCGCATCAACCTGGCAGCACTGGGCCGTGGGGTATCAGGTTGCTCAATACGGGTTTGCTCCAGCACCTTTGCAGTTTCGGCCTCCCGCGCAACAATTTCGCGTGTTTCGGGTTCGGGAACCGGCATGGCCGGAGTACTCTGCCAGGCATCATGGCCCAGCTCCGGAGTTGGCAGCTCGCCGCTCACCGGTTGCGAGGGCCGTAATTTCTCGGTCACCTCTCCCCCACCCTGCTGTGATGCCTGGGCCAGGAAATCCGCCTCTTCCGGCGCGTTTTCCGACCGCCACTTCACCAGCACGACCTCCAGGGTGTCAGCCAGCCGGGGCGAAGGTTTCAGCGTGTTCCCAAAACTGACACCAAGAAGAACCAATGCGTGCAAAGCTGTGGCCAAGACGAGGAATAACATGAAACGATCCTTCAAAATATCCATAATTTATCACTTATTCGTCCGCCTTTGTGCAATACGCGGGTTAGCGTGCTCCAGTGCGTCGAACAGGTCGGCAGCAATATTCAAGCCGAATTCGTCGTCGAGTTCGCGAATACAGGTCGGGCTGGTGACATTAATTTCCGTCAACCAGTCTCCGATCACGTCCAGTCCTGCGAACACGATGCCGCGACGTTTCAATTCCGGGGCAACCTGGCTGACGATCCAGTAATCCCGATCCGTCAGCGCAATACCTTTTCCGGTCCCACCTTTCGCCAGGTTGCCCCTGAAGTCACCTTCACCCGGGATCCTGGCCAGTGCGTATGGAACGGGTTCCCCATTGACCACCAGGATTCGCTTGTCTCCCTGGGCGATCTCCGGTATGTATCGCTGGACCATTACCAGTTCACGTTCCTTGTTCGTAATGGTCTCGAGAATCACGTTGAGGTTGGGGTCATCCGGACGGACCTGAAAAATGGACTCCCCACCCATTCCATCCAGCGGTTTGACCACCGACAGTCCATGTTCACCGACAAAACTCTTGATCTGGGCACAAGACCGGGAAATCAGCGCCGGCACGCAACATTGTGGGAACTGCGTGATAAAACACTTCTCATTGGCATCACGCAAAGCCTGGGGCCGGTTGACCACGCTTACGCCCGCAATCGCGGCAAGGTCCAGGATATAGGTCGTATAGACATAATCCATGTTGAAGGGCGGATCCTTCCTCATCAAAAGAATATCCAGCACCGCGAGCTCGCGGTGACTGCTTTCCCCCAGGGCGAACCAGTCATCGCTATTATCCCTGACGCTGAGGTTTCGCATATGACCCATGGCCACCCCGTCTTTGATCCACAGGTCAGCGGTTTCCATATACAGCAGTTCATGCCCACGTCTCTGCGCTTCGAGCAGCATGGCGAACGTTGAATCCTTATAGCTCTTGATTCCGGCGATCGGGTCCATGACCACACCCGTCCTGATGTTGCTACCCATATTACGCTTGGATTCGACCATTATCCTTCCTAGTACTCCGTCAACCTGAAATATCCTATTATCGGCCCCTGGCCCACATATTGCATCGTATCCCATTTAGAAAAAGCAGAGTGCTTTACAAATTGAAATCTTAGCTTTTTTTTATAAGCTGTTGTAAGTGCTGGAATCTATGCTTGAAAGTGGTAAACTAAAAAGTGGCGGCTTAATTATAGGCTGGAATGTATTCAACCGGGCGCACAAGACGCGTCTGAACCTGTTAAATTTTCTAGGGATGGAGTTATGGCTGAAGAACACGCAGCAGACAACTCAGGGGCAATGAACGACGGCGCCACCAACTCTGGTCTGCGCATACTGGTAGTCGACGACAGTGCGACCATCAGACGCTCGGCTGAAAGCATGCTCGTCAGCGCAGGCTACGACGTTGTGACCGCGGAAAATGGCTTTGAAGCACTTTCCAAGGTCGCGCGACACAACCCCGATCTGATTTTTGTTGACATCATGATGCCGCGGCTGGACGGATATCAAACCTGTGCCATCATCAAAAACAACGCTCAGTACCGGTCCACGCCTGTTATCATGTTAACCAGCAAAGACGGTCTGTTTGACCAGGCTCGTGGCCGCGTTGTCGGATCGGACCTTTACCTCACGAAGCCATTTACCAAAGAGGAACTGCTCGCAGCGGTGCAGCAGCACGCAGCCACCTGATCCAGGCAACATCCGTTTCCACAAACAGGGAAAGTGAAGGAACCGATGAAATTGAATGGGAATTTAGCCGCGTTCGCGAAGCTGATCGAATACGAGAAGCGCAGCGAAACCTTTGCACCCGGCAATAGCCGCGATAGTGACGCTGCCCCGGAATGGAGCGGTGTCACTTTTGCCCTGGGTGAATCCCGGCTGGCGTGCAAGATAGACCAAATTCACGAGATTCTCCCTATCCCAACATCAACCCCCGTACCTGGAGCCAAACCGTGGATCATCGGACTGGCAAATGTCAGGGGCTCCCTGTTGACGGTTGTCGACCTGGTCTGGTTCCTGACCGGCGTGCGGTCTCCGGTGACCCAGCGCAGCCGCTTACTGGCAACCTACCTCAACAAGACGCCCATCGGCCTGATGATAGATGAGGTATTCGGGCAGAGGCATTTCCTGGACAGCGATGCTGTCAGCACCGAGTTACCCGAGGATTCTTCATTGCATAAAGTCGTAAACCGGCAACACAGTTTCGGCACGGAAACTTGGCAGGAACTGGATCTTGATAAACTGTTCAACACGGCAGAGTTTCTCAATGGCGCGGCGGGCTAAATCACATGGCAGAAAAGGCCGATCACCGCAGAATGGATTCTTCCTCAAGCGTGAAAACAGGCAGCAAACCATGACCACCTCGAATTTCAAATCCTCGGCACGGAGATCAGCCGGACTCTATGCACTGGTCGGCCTACTGGTCGTTTTACTCGTGTTTGTTGCGATCACTTTCTATCTTATTACCAAAGACAGCCGTAATGAACAAGAGTGGATCAGGCTTTTGATCGATCTGCAGGTGCAGTCACAACAACTCTCCAAATCAGCTTCCGAGGCAGTGGAAGGAAGCAGCAGCGCCTTTTTGGAACTGGTCGACTCCATAGAAATAATTTCAATCGCCATGACCTCACTCAAGGAAGGAAACGCGGACAAGTCCCTGCCATCACTGCCCGACCCTTTGTCTGCGCCCTTAATTGAACTCAACAAAACCTGGAGCCGCATGAGCAAAAATGCGGCCAATATTCTCGAGCAGGAAATTCTGAATTCTTCCTTCGACATCTTCGCCGTGCGTGGTGCGGCAGATGAAATCTTCCTCGACAGCCAGGTCCTGTTCAGGCTGTCACGGAACATTTTGGACGGTATTCTTAACCGGGCCGAATCTCGCGCTTGGCCGTCCCTGTGGTCGGGATCGCTGGCCCTGGTCATCATCCTGGCAATCGTTACACTGCTGGTACGCTCATACCTGGTTGCAGAGCGACGCCGGGCCATAGACGCAAGCATGCAGAACCAGAAGAACCAGCAGGCAATCATGCGCCTTCTCGACGAAATGAGTTCACTGGCCGACGGTGACCTCACGGTGCAGGCCACGGTTACGGACGACATGACCGGCGCCATCGCCGACTCCATCAATTTCGCGGTGGAGCAGCTTCGTGAGCTGGTAACGGGCATAAATATTACGGCCCAGACCGTAGCCGACTCAGCCCAGGAAACCATGGATATAACGGGCAAACTGGCAACGGCTTCCAGTGAGCAGGCCGAGCAGGTGCGTCAAGTCACCGATACCATTTATGAAATGTCTAATTCTTTCGACATTATGGCCGAACGGTCGCGTGAATCCAGCGAAGTTGCTCAAAGGTCGGTTGCCATTGCCAACAACGGGTCGAACATGGTGCAGCAAACCATCCTTGGCATGGACACCATTCGAAACCAGATCCAGGAAACATCAAAGCGAATCAAACGCCTCGGGGAGTCCTCACAGGAAATCGGTGATATCGTCGAGCTGATCAACGGTATTGCCGAACAGACCAATATCCTGGCATTGAATGCTGCCATCCAATCAGCTTCCGCGGGTGGTGCCGGTCGCGGCTTTGCAATCGTCGCCGATGAAGTCCAGCGGCTGGCTGAACGCGCCACCAACGCCACGCGAAGGATTGAAATACTGGTCAAGAATATCCAGGCCGACACCTCGGAGGCCGTTGTTTCCATGGAATCCACGACATCTCAGGTGGTCAGCGGCGCCAAGAAAGCCGAGGACGCAGGTGAGGCTCTGGTGCAAATCGAAGCCGTTTCCAAGAACCTTTCCCGCATGATTGAAGAGATTTCAACCGAAGCCCAGGCTCAATCGAAGACGGCAACGCAAGTAGCTGAACAGATGACCGAAATCCGGGATATTTCCATCAAGACGTCAGAGGGCACCAACCAGACCGCTCAGTCGATGGGCCAACTGGCTGACCTGGTAAACAAACTTAGCGATTCGGTGGCAGATTTCAAATTGCCGGAGCAGGGCGCCAATGATGCTTGAAGGATCAAGATCCAGTGCAGCGCTCAGCTGGGTTCGCGAGGACCTGGATGCCTGCCTTGCAATCATTCGTGACAACCTCGAAACCTATGCAGAGGATACCTCGCAACTCGGACCCCTGCGAACCGTCCAAGATGAACTCGAGCGTCTCAATCTGACCTTCATGACCATGGAGCAAGAGGGTGCCAGTATACTGACCGATGAAATGATCGCAGTGGGCGGTCACATGCTGCATAACGGCGAGGCCAACCTGGATGAGTCGCTGGCTGCACTGACCGATGCGGTCATTGTGCTGCCGTCGTATCTTGATCGTCTGCAGGCTGGCCACGAGGATCTACCGATCCTGTTGCTACCCACGCTCAACGAGTTACGGGCGACCTATGACGAGTCCCTCATGTCAGAGGGTACCCTGTTTGCACCCTATCTTGACGTCATCATCCCCGAACTGAGCGGAAGCGAAGCAGACACCGTCGCAGGCAGTGAATTTGCGTCGTGGGCGCGCCGGGTGCGCAGCCAATACCAGGCTGCTTTGCTGGGCTGGTTGCAGGAACAGTCAAAAGACCGCCTGCTGATCCCGATGCAGAATGTATGCGAGAAGCTCTACATCCGGCTTCGCCGCAATGAGTTACGGCGCCTTTGGTGGATTGCCCACTTGGGCATGGAAGGTTTGCGCGATGGTTCGATCGACAATGACCTGCCCCTGCGCCGGCTGTTCGCCAGGCTGGATCTCACGCTCAAGGCGATGGTGGAAAATGGCGAGTACGGGCCCGCCAGCGACACCGTTACCGCGCTGTCACGGGCCCTGCTGTTCCACGCCGCACAGGCTCGGCCCGGCAGCCAAGCCACGGACAATTTGCGCAAACGTTTCGCGCTGGATGAACTGATTCCGGACCGTGACGCCCTGATGCGTGCACGCGGCGCGGTCACCGGCCGTGATGCCGAACTATTCCAGTCCATTGGTGAGGCGATACGTGAGGAACTGGCACAGATCAAGGATACGCTGGATATGGAACTGCGCACCGGCCACGTAGATTCAGAACAGCGGGCGAGGAGCGTGGCATCGTTGCAACAACTGGGTGACACGCTCCACATGTTGAACCTGACCGTACCGGCCAAGGCAATCGAAGGCCTGTTGTATTCACTGGAGGAAACCGACGGTGTAACCAACATGGACCTTGATTCGCCACTGCTGGCGCTGGCGCAGAAACTGTTGGTGGTCGAATCCATTCTGGACACCCATATCCAGTTGCTTGGTGAACCGGTCAAGGAAAATCAAAACAAGGGATTCATTGAGCTTGCCGCCCACCAGCAAAGACTGATCATCCACTGCTTGCTGGATGAATGCGTTCACAGCCTGCACGAAACCCAGGACGCCGTAATGGCGCGCCTTGAAGGGGATGCCGGGGCAGATTTCGCAAGCTCACTGCAACTCATCTCTGGCGCACTGCAACTCGCTGAACAGCCTGAAGTCGCTGAGCTGACGGAAAAACTGAAACGGGCATGGTACGCCGAACTAACCGTTTCGCCCGGTGGCGAAGCTGGCCGTGAAAGCAAACTGGAGCCACTCACCGACGCGGTCGCAGCGCTGGAACTTTACCTGACCGGCTGCCGTGACGAACAGGCCGACAGCCTGCGTTATCTCGAGGTGATGAACTCAAGACTCGAAGGTTTGCCGGAAGCCAACGCCGATGGTGGTGCGATGCCTGAGACGGCCATTGTCCTGCCCGGCCTCAGGCCAGCAAAACCAACCGCTGCTAAACCCGATATAGCACTTGGGCCCAGTGTGCCGGATATCGACCCCGCCATGCTCGGAATTTTCCTCGAAGAGTTCGAATCCGTTGTTGTCCAGCTCAAGCTGCAACTGGTTGCCTGGTTGGAGAACAGCCAGGACATCAAGGCCGCGGTGGAGCTCAGGCGGGGTTTCCATACCCTCAAAGGCAGTGGCCGCATGATCGGTGCGATGGAGATCGGCGATTTATCATGGCGCCTTGAGGAACTGCTCAACAGCCTGATCGAAAACAGAATTCCCTACAGTACATCCATTGGCCATGCCGTCAGGCTGGCCATTGGCGCACTCGGTGAGCTGAAGACCAGGCTGCTGGGTGAACCAAGCGATTTAGACGCAGAAGGCATCAAGGGTCTGGCCAGTTTCGCACGGCAGTTGACGACTGGCAATGAGCCACATGTGAGCACACTGGAGGGTGTTATTCCCGAGAACCTCCTGGCGCTGGTCCTGGATATTCCTGCAACAACGATCGGCTCCGCTGGTGAATCAGTGACTCCGGAACCGGCGATGCCCGCAGAATTTTTAGCGGAAGAATCCGCGGAAAAGACAACTGCCATCGAAGATTCGTCACCGGAACCACCTGTAGACCCGGCCCTGCTTCAGATAATAGTAGGGGAGGTGCGCCAATACCTCGCTGAGCTGGAATCATTCGTCGCCGGGCTGGCGTCGGGATCAGACCAGGAAGTCAGCATTGACCTGATCCGGTCTGTCCACACGCTTGCCGGAACGTTTGCCATGACACCGCTCGGCCAGGAAGCGGAACTCGCGCGGGGCCTGGAAATCTATTTGGACGATCGCCGGAAAAACGATTCACCGGTCACTACCGGTGCCGGCGTGACGATGCAAACCTGCCTGCACCGCTTCCACCAGCGCCTGGCCATCTTGCAGGGCAGAAATGAGACCACTTACCCGCTGGAAGACAGCCAGTTACTGGCGGATATCGCCGGGCTTGCCGGGCATGAAGCGGAACTCGCAGAGGCCTTCACAACGGCTGCAGCGGGACCAGCTGTCGCGGAAGAGCCGGTGGCTGAACTTGTGGAAGACCTGGAAGAGCCGGTTCAGGCCGCGGCTACCGTGGCGGTCGAAGAAGACAGTATTCTCTCATTCTTCTTGGCAGAAGCAACAGAAATACTGGAACGCTGCGACACGCTGCTTAACACCTGGCGCGACAAACTGTTTGACCAGAAACTGGTGCAGAACCTGCAGCGTGAAATCCACACTTTCAAGGGTGGCGCCAGGATGGCCGGGGTCGAGGCACTGGGCGACCTGAGTCACGCCATGGAAACATTGCTTGAGCGGATTGCCGCCAACCGCATACAAACCACCGTAGCAGCCGTGCAGGCACTCGAAGAGGGCTGCGACCGCCTGAACGTCTGGGTCGAGCAACTGCAACTGGGACGCATGCCCGACGCCGGCAGCGCACTGACGCGTTTTGAAAAGCAGGTTGCCACGCTCTCCGTTCCACCACTGAGTACGGCAGTAACAGTAGATCAGCCTGAAAAAGAGCAAGCTGAACGCGATGGGCCGCAGAGTGATCAGATCTCTTTTGCAGCGCCCCCGGAAAAGATAGCACCGGAAAAGATTAGCCCGGAGAAGGCCGCTGCCGAACCGGTGCCAGCAGGGCAAAGTACCCAGGAGCTCGAACCCAAAGCGACGCCTGTCGCGCACAAACCCATTACGCACAAGCCGGAAAAAATCGACATCCTGCAGGAGCCGGTCCGCGAATTTCTGGAAATCCAGGATAAGCCTGCTGCCGCTATGGATCTTGGCGACGAGGACTCAGGCCAGGACCAGATACGGGTGGCGGCCAAGTTGATGGACTCGCTGGTCAACTATGCGGGGGAAATCAGTATTTACCGCTCGCGGTTGGAGCAACAACTGGGTTTAGTGAGCTCCAACTTGAAAGAGGTGGAAACTACGATTACACGCCTGAAGGGGCAACTGCGCAAGTTGGATATCGAAACCGAAGCACAGATGATGTCACGTTACGAGCATGCATCGACCAAGGGTTCCACGGAATTCGATCCGCTGGAACTGGACCGCTTCTCGAACATACAGCAGTTATCCCGTTCATTGACTGAATCCGTCAGTGACTTGCTCAGCCTGCAGGATATGCTGAGTGATTCCGTGCGCCAGGCCGAGAGCCTGCTGACACAACAGTCCCGCGTCAGCGCCGACCTGCAGGAAGGCCTGATGAAAACACGCATGACGCCGTTCGGCAGCGCAGCGCCGCGCTTGCGGCGGGTGGTGCGTTCCGCTGCAGCGGAAACTGGCAAGAAGGCTCGCCTGCATTTGCGCATGGCTGGTTCCAGCGACCAGTTGGACCGCAATGTACTCGAACGAATCACGGCGCCACTGGAACACATGTTACGCAACGCCGTCGCCCATGGAATCGAGAAACCCAAAGTACGGCGCAAACTGAAGAAACCCGAGGAAGGCCAGATTACGGTAACGGTTGAAGCAGAAGCCACCGAGTTCGTTGTCCGGGTCCAGGACGACGGTGCAGGAATCAATCTCGAGGCTATCCGAAAACGTGCAATCCAGCGTGGCATGATCGGCAAGAATGACCAGGTCGAACCCCGCAGGCTGATTGAATTCATTTGTGAGAGCGGTTTTTCAACCTTCGATAAAGTGACCGGCCTCGCCGGCCGTGGCGTCGGCATGGATGTCGTCAACAGCGAGATCAAACAGATGGGCGGGTCGATGGAGATCGATATGGAACCCGGCGTTGGCACACGCTTTACGATCCGTATTCCATTCAGTCTCGCCGTCATGCAGGTCATCGGCGTGGCCGTCGATGAGCGGCAATTCCAGATTCCTTTGACCAGCGTGGCCGGTGTAGCCCGCATGACACCGTCGGCATATACCGCACTGGCCCGCAGTGAATCACCGATGTATGAATTTGCAGGCGAGCAGTTCCCCTTGCTGGAACTGGAGCCCCTGCTGGATCTGGCCCCATTGCCCCTGGACAGTGAAAACGTTACCCTGCTAATGATTCGAAGCGGTGAGCGCAAGGCAGCATTTAGGGTAAACGGACTGAAGGGGCACCAGGAAGTCGTGGTCAAACAGGTCGGCCCGCAGATCAGCAGTATCCCGGGCATCCTGGGTGGCACGATTGCCGCCGATGGCCAGGTTGTCATCATTCTCGACATGGGGCCACTGATCCGTCGCGGCCTGGAACAAGCCATTGAGCCGGTTAAGGCCCTGGTTACACCCAGGGAACTCACACAGCTGCCACTGGTCATGGTGGTAGATGACTCCATCACCATTCGCAAGGTGACATCCAGGGTACTGGAAAACCATTCCATCGAAGTGATGACAGCCGTTGATGGCCTGGATGCCATCGAAAAACTGCGTGAACGGATTCCCGACCTGATGTTGCTGGATATCGAAATGCCACGCATGGATGGTTATGAACTGGCCCAGTACATTCGCGCCGATGCCCGCCTGCGCCATGTGCCCATCGTCATGATCACCTCGCGCTCCGGTCAAAAGCACCGCAAGAAAGCACGGGATGCCGGCGCCAATGCCTACCTGACCAAGCCTTACCAGGAAGCGGACCTGATCGCACAGGTGGGTAAAATGCTGGACATGGAGCTCATCGTGCGAAGGTCCGATTGACATGGCTAAAAAAGCTGCAAAAAAGAACATAGCCATGAAGATCCTGAAGAAAAAAAAGAAACTAGTACGACCAGCGGACAACGCCCCCGTCACCCGATCTGGAAGAAAAAAAACATCGGGCAGAAAGACCACCAAGAAAGTGCTGCGGAAGGCGGGCAAAAGTACGATCATACATTGTATGCTCGCACCAACGGAGGAGGACATCCTGCTGCTGCCGACCAGCGTACTTGCTGAAGTCGTGGATTTTCAACAACCTTCTCCCATGGATGAGGCGCCATCATGGCTGATCGGCCAATTCGAATGGGAAAAAAGACAGGTGCCGGTTTTTAGCTTCTATGCTTTGATCAACGGCGGTGATCCGGGAGAAATATCGTCCCGGTCGAAGATCATGGTCATCAAGTCACTGTCCGAGTCAGGCCGCGTGCCCTACCTGGGCGTTCTGCTTAGCGACTTACCACGCATGACCTACGTAAAAGAATTCGACCTGGAACAAACGGGTGATAAAAGCAAATCATTGGGCGTGTTCCGCCGCATTAGGCTGGAAGACCAGGACGCCATCATCCCCGACCTCGATCGTTTGACACACCTGATCACCCACGCTATCTACGGCGCCCTGCCCATTACCAAACTCGACGACTAGCAACACGGAGCTGAATGATGAAATTCCCGTTGAAATCGGTCGTTGTATTCGGAATAATCCTGCTGCTGGCCGGAGTCATTGCCTGGCAAGCACCAGCCGCATTGCTGTTGAAGCTAGCCACCCAACCGCATCACGACATCCAGTATGCCCGTACCACAGGTACGGTATGGAACGGTGTGGCGTATGATGTCAAATGGCATGATCTTTTGCTGGGCGACATTCAATGGAAATTCGTGGAGCTGGACCAGGTTTCGCCCCCGATCACCACCTGGCAACTGACGGGCCAAGGTCTGGACTACCAGTTGTCCATGTCGGCCGGTTTCGAGCGTGGTTCCCTCCGGCGCCTGCGCTTTATCCACGGAGAACTGCCTGCCGGCTGGGTGGACTTGAGCAAGGTGGTCCCGCTTCTCTTCCTTGATGGGCGCCTGCTGGTAAACTTTGATTACCTGGAACTCAAGTGGGGACCACGCGGGCTGGCGGCGGGATCCGTGCACTGGAAAGACGCGGCTTTTACCGGGCTGTTCGAAGAGAAACTGGGTGACATCGTCATTAATATCGAATGGGTCAATGGCACTACACGGGTGTACTTCCAGTCAACACAGGTCAGAAACATCATGCTTGAAGGCGAAGCCACACTGACGGCAAACCGCTATCACGCATTGCTGATTCTGCATACAACTGAGAAGAAGCGCTACGTGATTGAGCAACTCGCCCACCTGGGCACGATCCAAGCTGACGGCAGCCTGCACATCGCACTGGCAGGAATAATGCGACGATGAATCTATTCCTGCGGGCCGCCCTTACAGCGGCAAAAGCCGCAGCGGAAGACATCATGTGTTACTACCGCGGGGATTTTGAAATAGAACTCAAACCTGACCAGACGCCGGTTACTGTGGCAGACCGCAGGGCGGAGGAGATCATCGGTGGAATCCTGCTCGATGCGTTTCCGGAGCATGGTTTCTATGGCGAAGAGAGCGGCAAGAAACAGGCGGACGCAGACTACCTGTGGTTGGTCGATCCCATTGACGGCACCAAGAGTTTTGTCGCCGGATACGGCATGTTCTCCACGCAGATCGCCCTGATGCACCGAGGTGACCTGGTACTGGGTGTCTCATCGGCCCCGGCCAATGGTGAACTGGCGTGGGCCATGCGTGGAACCGGATCAGAGTTGGACGGTGTGCCGGTGCATGTCGGCGACATTTCCACGCTGGTGGATGCCTCTATCTCTACGGGCAACCTGCGATCCCTGGCCCGCTCCGACAAGTGGGAAAACCTGGGCAGAATCACTGCGCAAGTCAACCGGATACGTGGCTACGGCGATTATTTTCACTATCACCGGCTGGCCGCCGGTCAACTGGATGCAGTCATTGAGTCCGACGTAAACATCCTGGACATCGCTGCGCTTTACGTGATCGTCACCGAGGCCGGAGGCCTGTTCACAGACCTGCAAGGCCGGCCCGTAGGCCTGGGTACTACTTCAGTGCTGGCCGCCACACCGGGGCTGCATCCACTGCTGTTGGAAATGCTGAATGACTGATCAGACAGGAAAGAAGCTTGGCGCTGCGACCCTTCCAAAGATCCTGGACAGACGCTGGAGTGAACCGGGCGAAATGTTCAAGGTCCAGGAACTGGATCTTGAGTTCTCCAACGGAAAGCGCCGGACCTACTACAGGATGGACCCACGCGGGCTGGGTGCCGTCATCATCGTATCCATGAAGGACGAGGACACCGTGCTGCTGGTACGGGAGTATGCCGCCGGACTTCACAAGTATGAAATCGGCCTGCCCAAGGGCCGCCTGGAGAAAGGGGAATCGGTACTGGAGGCAGCACAGCGGGAAATGAAAGAGGAGATCGGTTTCGGTGCGAACCGCCTGGAAATTCTGACCACCCTGAGTCTGGCACCCGGTTATATGACGCACATCACGCACATCGTACTGGCCCGTGACCTGTACCCGGAAAAACTGGAGGGCGACGAACCGGAGGAACTGGAAGTCGTTCCCTGGCCCATCGCAGACTTACGTACCCTGACCGCACGCGCAGACTGCACCGAGGGTCGAACCATCGCCGCGCTGTATATCGCTCGTGATTTTATGGGCGCAGAGAATTCATGCTGACCACAGTTGAACTGGAAGCCATCGCAGGCGACATCCGGAACATCAGTCACCGTGCCGGCAGGGCCATCCTCGATGTCTACGAGCAGGATTTTTCGGTCACGCACAAGCAAGACGATTCGCCCCTGACCCAGGCGGATCTGGCCAGCAACACCATCATCTGCGATGCCCTGGCTGCACTGACGCCGAATATTCCGCTGCTGTCGGAAGAATCAGCCGAAATTGATTTCGCGACCCGCTCCCAATGGAGGCAATACTGGCTGGTGGATCCACTGGACGGCACCAGGGAATTCGTCAATCGTAACGGTGAATTCACGGTCAACATCGCACTAATCAGCAACCACGCTCCCGTTTTTGGTGTCGTCTACGTACCCGTCAGTGGCGTAACTTATACCGGCATCGAGAAGCAGGGTGCCAGCCGCCAGGATTCCGGCCAGGCGCCGGTACGTATTCATGTCCGCCAACCCTGTGCCAACCCGGTGGTCGTGGTCGGAAGCCGTTCCCACGCCAATCCAAAACTCCTGCACCACCTGGCCGCCATCGGAGACTACCAGTTGGTCCGTATGGGCAGTTCGCTGAAATTCTGTCTGCTGGCCGAGGGTAAAGCCGATTTTTACCCCCGGCTGGGACCCACTTCCGAATGGGATACGGCGGCCGCCCATGCTGTAGTCAACGCAGCCGGCGGACGGATTATTACCCTGGATGGCGAGGCCCTCCAATACAACACAAAGGAGTCCCTGCTCAACCCGGAATTCCTCGTCATCGCCGACGACTCCAGGGACTGGCTCACTCCTTTTAGAAATTATCGAGGCTGATTATTTTCCGCTAAGCACGCCAAGAACGCAAAAGAAGAGCCTTTTTATATTGAATTCACCTAAACAGAAACTTGGTTCAAAAATCTTTGGTTACAAATCGACAATACATCCGGGCAGACATGAAGCAGCCTATTCCATTTTGTTCTTTTTAGCGCCTTTAGCGTGCTTGGCGGACAGCCAGTAAGGCTTCATAATTACCGGCAACGTAAATAAATTTGACGGAGTACTGGAATCATGTATAAACTGCAGCAGTTCTGGGGTCTTGCCAGAAATTAGAAGAATAAACAGATAACAAGTACAAAAAAACATAGGAAATAGGCGGCTTCGGCCGCTTTTTTGTCGTCATTAACCCAAAGATGTTGCCAGGCAACCCCGTAGAGGGTTGATTTCCCCCGGGTCTCAGGATTGATTTGCAGGCAAAAAACCACCATAGTAAGGAACCTGTGAAGAAACGATTGACATGGATTTAATGAAAACCACCACTGACATCGAAGCGACCGGAGATACAGCTATGCCCGGCATCGTTTTTACCAGTGCAGCTGCCCGCAAAGTGCAGGAACTGATCATGGAAGAGGCCAACCCGAACCTGAAGCTGCGGGTTTACATTAGCGGTGGAGGCTGCTCGGGATTCCAGTACGGTTTTTCATTTGATGAAGAACGAGCGGACGATGACATCGCGGTAGATAACGATGGTGTCACCTTGCTGATCGATCCCTTGAGCTTCCAGTACCTGATGGGGGCTGAAGTCGATTATTCGGAAAGCCTGCAGGGTGCACAGTTCGTTATCCGTAACCCCAACGCTGCCACTACCTGTGGGTGCGGTTCCTCTTTTTCCGTCTGAGTAGTGACCCAGGTTGATCTCAGCATTGACCGCATAACGCGATCACGCCGTAACCGTTTCACCTCCGTCCGCCTTGACCGCCTGGTTGAGTATCGCGATAAATCAGAATGGGTGGAAGCTGCACAGAACTCCGATGCGGCGAGATTCGTTCCCTTGTGGCACAGCCGTAGCCTGCTGGCCGTATCCGATAAAGGACAGGTAGCGGTTTACCTGAAACCCGGCGAACTCGAACGCCTGGATGCGATTCAGTCTCCTACCCTGCTCGGCACCGACGGCAAGCGATATTTCTTTGCGGTTTCCATCAACGACAACCAGCGCGAGGAAGTCCTGGCCCGGCATCCCGAAGCGCACTTCATTGATCTGCGCCGCGCATCCATGGACATGGACGCCAAGCATGCCGGCGTGCTGGCCTACGCAAAGGCTCTGCATTACTGGCAGCACCGGCATATTTTTTGTGGTGTCTGCGGCAGCCCGAACCGGCTACTGTCTTCCGGTCACAAGCTGGTATGCAGTAACGAAGAATGCGCCCGGCAATCGTTCCCCCGTATCGATCCAGCCATCATCGTGTTGGTCACCCACCAAGACGCCTGCCTGCTGGGACGCAATGCCAACTGGCCGCCGAAACATTTCTCCACCCTGGCGGGCTTTGTTGAACCAGGCGAGAGCCTGGAAGACGCCGTCGTCAGAGAAGTTTTTGAAGAAGCCAGCATCCGGCTGAATAAAATTCGCTACGTGTCCTCACAACCCTGGCCGTTTCCCGCCTCGTCGATGTGTGGATTCTATGCCGAGGCGGAAAACCGTGATTGCGCCGTGAGCGATGAACTGGAGGAAGTACGATGGTTCACCGTTGACCAACTCGAAGCCGCAGTCATGGGGGATTCTGTCCGCTTGTCTCCCCCCGTCTCAATTGCCTTCCGCCTGCTCGCTGACTGGTATCACAAGCGGAGTGGCAAAGACCTGGAGCAACTGGTCAAGCAAGCCCGCCACCTCAAGCACCGTTGATTTATCCTTCCTCAGGAGTCTATATACGCACTCACCCCGCCTTTGATAGAATCGTTCGCATGTGACCAACACGCTGGCACAGCCAGCGACAGCGAAGGAAATCAACGAATGACGATTATTGCCATTCTGCTTGCGTTTGCACTGTGCCACTTCATCCGGGAACTCGGCAAATGCCGCAAGAACCAATGGTTAAGATCCTGGATCAATTTTAGTAACGACGCGTTTTGGAGGATGCCGGGCTGGCAGAATATGCTGGGTTTCCTGCTCATCGCAGGCGGCCCGTTGTTACTGCTTGTGTTCATTAGCCTGCTACTGTATTTAGCACTGGGAACCATCGGCACTTTCCTGCTGGCTACCGCTGTACTGATTTACAGCTATGGACCAGAAGATCTGGATACTGAAGTCGCGGGCATCATTGATGCGGAAGACGAGGAAACCAGGCAAAAGCTTCTCGAAAAATTCCTCGGTACAGCCATACCAGAAGACGAAGACGCCTGCAGGGTACTGGCAGTGGAGTCCGTGTTCCGCGAAGGGCTGCGGCGCTGGTTTGGCATTATTTTCTGGTTTGCGGTACTCGGCATCACCGGTGCTTTTCTCTACCGCCTGGTAGACTGGCTGGTGAGCGAGGATTATCCGCTGGCGGAAGGGCAGAAAACCCTTTTCATCCGGCTGCAACGAATCATGGACTGGCCGGCTGCACAACTGATGACCCTGTCCCTGGCCATCGCGACCGATTTCGACTCGGTTTTCGTGGCCTGGAAGCGATATCACGATGAACAGGGTCATGGTTTGTTCGATGGCGACAACGGATTCCTGCTGACCAGTGCCTGCAGCATTGTACTCAGCGGACATGCAGCCCGGGATGGTTATGCCGATCAGCTCGAAGGACCCTTTGTCGATCTACAACAAGCGATGGATCTGACCTGGCGGGTATTGGGGGTGTGGATGACCGTGCTGGCGTTACTGTTGTTGATCGGCGTGATCACCTGAATATTTACAGGTATCACGTGGCACACGGTTATCCAGCGCTGCGATGTGGCGTTGTGTGTTTCATTCTCCTGGTGTTTTCCATGCAGTCTTTCGCTGGAGTCAACCTGCCACAGGCGGACGGATCCAGCCTGAAACTGAATGCGCCGGCTGATCGCCTGATCACGCTTTCACCGCACCTGGCTGAACTGGTGTTTGCCGCCGGCGCAGGAAAAAATCTGGTCGCCACGGTCGAATACAGCGAGTATCCAGAAGCTGCGGCAAGCGTTCCTCGCATCGGGGACGCGTTCGCAATCGATGTGGAACGCGTGCTGGCGCTCTCACCTGACCTGGTGATTGCCTGGGATTCGGGTAATCCCCGCCAGGCCGTAGCCCAGCTTGTTTCCTTGGGAATTCCCGTGTGGTCGGTAGAAATTCGTGAACCGATTGAAATCGCTGAGGTTATAAAGGCCATCGGCGATGCCAGCGGTCACACACAGGCCGCCGGCGTGGCCGCAGCGGGTTTTCAGCGCAGGCTGAATGACCTTTCCCGGCGCTATGCATCCAGGCAGGTGCTGGATTACTTTTACCAGATCGATGAAAAACCCCTGTATACGCTCAATGGCGAGCACCTGATCAGCCAAGGGCTCAGCTTGTGCGGCGGTCACAACATTTTTCATGACCTGCCCGGCCTGGCATTCCAGGTCACGCACGAGTCGGTCATAGTGGCCAACCCGGTGGCCATGTTCGCCCCGGTCCAGGACAACCAGCCAAATCCGCTCGCTGTTTGGCTGGACTGGCCGGGTCTGCAGGCCGTGAGCGCGAATGCGCTGTTCACGCTGCCTGCCGATAAAATCAACCAGGCAACACCCAGGCTATTGGATGCGCTGGAAATAGCCTGTAGTGTGTTGGACGATTTGCGTGAAGAGAAAAATAGATGATTAGAAATTCTTCGAGTGTATTGCCATGATTGAATCACCCGTCGGCGTAATGGCCATGCTCATTGCCGTGGTCAGTTTCTGGTTCTGGCTGGAAAAGAAAAGTCATTGGAAAATCTTTAACTTCTTACCCCCGCTGATCTGGATTTACGCCACGCCGGTGATCCTGTCCAATACCGGCCTGATCCCGTTTGAAAACGCCGCTTATGATTTCCTGCGCTACTATGGCCTGCCTGTCTTCATCTGCCTCATGTTGATCAAGGTGGATGTGGTGGGCGCAGTACGCATCATGGGCAAAGGCGTATTGGTGATGTTGCTCGGCAGTGTCGGCGTTGTGGTGGGCGGTTACCTCGCCTATGTACTGGGCCAGGCCATTACCACCCCGGAAGGCTTTATGCTGCAGTTCCCCCTGCCCGAAGACAGCTGGAAGACCTTCGGCACCCTGGCTGGCAGCTGGATCGGCGGCACCGGCAACATGACGGCTGCCCACGCGGCGCTGGAAGGCAGTGGAGAACACCTGACCATGGCTGCCGCCGCAGACCAGATGGTCTACCTGATCTGGCTGCCCTTGTTGCTGGGCTCAAAAGCGTTCGCCGAGCGGTTTAACCGCTGGATGCGGGTTTCGCCCGACCGCATCGCGATGATGGACCAGGCGGCCGCGGATTATGATCACAGCGATTCGGCGCCCGGCATGATCGACTTGCTGTATCTGGCCCTGATCGCCGTCGGATTTACCTGGATTTCGCTGGAGCTGTCAGAAGTGCTGCCACCGGTAGCCATCGGCGGCGCTGTCGTGATCAGCGCCAGCACCTGGCTGATCCTGCTGGTCACGACCTTTGCTCTGATTGCCTCGACGACTCCGGCCCGCAAGCTGCCTGCCGCCCAACCCATCGCGATGGCCATTATTTACGTCTATGTGGCGCGCATCGGCGCCACCATGGACCTGAGCAGCGTCAGCCTGGAGACCATGGGCGCTTTCATCGCCATGGCTTATGTCTGGATTGCCATCCACGGCGCCTTTATCCTGTTCGGCGCCTGGTTGTTCAAGGTGGATGTACACACGCTCGCGATCGCCTCGGCCGCGAATATCGGCGGTGCCGCCTCAGCGCCCATCGTCGCGGCGCATCATCGCGAATCGCTGGTCCCGGCCTCCATCCTGATGGCGATGATCGGTTATGCCCTGGGTAATTACCTGGCAATCCTCACCGGCAGGCTGGGGCAGTTGTTCGGTTAACCAGCCTGTCAGTTGCTGGTCAAGCCGCGACGTTCCAGCAAGGGCTGGATGTCGGGTTCCCGGCCGCGGAAGTTGCCGAACAGCGTCATGGCGTCCTCAGCACC
>JADFKH010000205.1 GCA_022565025.1 Pseudomonadota bacterium | reverse complement strand
CCCAAGCCTGGGTCTTGTTTTCAGCCGTGGCTCGGCGGCGGTATTCGGCGGCTTGCAATCTGGGGTCACTTTTCAGCGCCAGGTCATGCACACCCACCAAATCTACAGCCATTGCCGCTGGTGAAACCAACAGACCCGAGCAGACTATCCACAGCAGCTTGAACTTATTCGACATACCCAACTCCCACAGCAATTTACACGCCTGTATCCAATGCCGGCTCATGGCCGGCGCAGGGGCGACCTCCCACTTAAAAAACGAATTCCGCCGGCTTTTCTGCGTTGATCAGCCTCGGCAGGTCCGTTTCAAACAGACTTTCCTCACGCCATTGCGTGATGTCCAGGCGGGTCAATAACCGGGCCTCCATGGCCGGCGAATCACCGGTGATGACAAACATTCGCCCACCGGGATTGACCCAGCCGAGGAACTGTTCTGGCACCACTGGAACTGACCCGGTGACGACCACAACATCGTGGGCCTGCTCCGGCTGCCAACCCCGCATCACGTCACCCACAAACAGCTCGGCGTTGCGGATTTCTTTCTCTTCCAGTCCCGCTTTCGCAGTCTCGTGCAGCTCTGCAATAATCTCAACACTGACGACCCACTTTGCCAGCGAGGCCAGGCAAGCCGTGATAAAGCCGCTTCCGGTACCGATTTCCAATACCGTCTCATCTTCACCCAAGTCGAGTGCCTGCAAAACGCGGCCCTCAATATTTGGCCGCATCATGACCTGCCCGGCCTCCAGCGGAATTGACATATCCGCAAACGCCAATTTGCGATACTTCACCGGCACGAAGTCTTCCCGACGAATGGATTCCAGCAAAGACAATACCCGGCCATCAAGTACTTCCCAGGGTCGAATTTGCTGCTCCACCATGTTGAAGCGCGCGCGCTCAAAATTCATGCTCATTTTTCAGGTCTCCGGCCAGCGCTGATCCAATATCGGCCTTTAAAGCTAAGGCTTCTGCGGCATTGAATCAAGCAAAAGAATGCGCGACCCGGTGTCCTGGATTAAGTGCCATTAGTCACACCAGCACCCAGGGCCTGTTTACGATTGCGGGATCGGGCGACTACAGCGGTTCAAAAAGTGGTCAAATCAATCTCTCAAGACTAAGATGACCGCCTCACCGCACTCAATGCGGTTTCAAGCAAATATATGAACCATTTGTTGCAATCATTTAACAGGTATTCCGGTCATGAGTAATGAATCCAGCCGTCACGCAAGGTTCAATCAGCTGGCGGAAAATTATGGCGCCGATCTGTACCGGTATGCGATGTGGATTTGTGGAAATGATGCGCTGGCCAAGGACTTGGTCCAGGAAACCTATTTGCGGGCCTGGAAAGCGCTGGACAAACTGAACGATATCGGTGCGGCCAAGAGTTGGCTGATTACGATTCTGCGCCGGGAATACGCCAGAACCTTTGAACGCAAGGTTCCAAAATTCACGGACGTGGAAACCGTGGTTATTACGGAAGACAGCGAGTTGGCGCCGGACGACCGCACAGAAATCAAATTGCTGCGCCAGAGCATCATGGAGTTGGCGCCAAAATACAGGGAACCTCTGCTGTTGCAGGTGGTTCTGGGGCACAGTTGTCAGGAAATCTCAGAACAACTGGGAATTAGTAAGAGCGCCGTGATGACACAACTTTTCCGGGCACGTGAGCAGTTGAAATCAAGACTGCGTAAAGATGGAGTAACAGGTAATGTCCATGAACTTTTCTGAGTTCATTCGCCAATTGGGAGCGGAACCCCTTAGCCAGGATCCGGAGTTCCTCCGTGCGCGTTCGTCTTCCCCGGAATTTCACCAGGCAGCCGAAGAGGCTGACGCCTTTGAAGAGAAGCTGACCCGGGCCATGGACCTGCAGTTGCCCGATGACATAATGAAAAATATTCTGCAAATCAGCCGCCACCCTGTCGGAAGCGCCGCGGCTTCAACGACACCCTGGTGGCGATCAATGGCGCTGGCCGCAGGAATCCTTATTGCTATTGTTGCAACCGGCATCACCTGGAATATGAACCGGGGCTGGGACAGTGTCGATGAATACGTGACAGACCACTACCGGCACGATGGATCCGGCCTGCTTGCACGAGCCGGCGAAAAAACCACCCAAGACATCCAGGGGATTTTTGCCTCGTTCAATGTCGAGGCCGCCCCCGAGTTGGCGGATATTGTCAGTGTCATCAAATATTGCCCGACGCCGAATGGCAAGGGTATACACATGGTCCTGAATACAAGAGCGGGGCCAGTGACGGTAATCTACATGCCCGCTACCGAGGTCAATGACCGCGAAACCCTTGATTTCGACGGCATGCAGGTCCTGCTGGTCAGCCTGGAAAAAGGTTCTGCCGCGATCATTGGAACCGGTTCACAAGGCCTCTTGGCCCTCTATTCCGTTATCCAGAATTCCATTATTCCTGAATTCAGCAACGCATAAATTGACCTATCGACAAATCTTTTAGCGTCTTTTGCGTCTTTAGCGGATTAACCCTCTCTTTGCACTAACTCAAAATCTGCTATCTTTGAGACTATGATCAGTCACATGACTACGCGGGCCAGGATACTGTGGATTGGAATTCCTTCGGCACTGCTTTTGATCAACGCCGTGATGATGTTCTGGCTGAATGACGAGCCCCCTCTTTTCAATCCCATTGCACGAGCAACCGTACATGCCCAGGAGCATGGTCACCAGGTCGTTACCGGGTACACCACTACTGTTACTCTGATCGGGACCATGGATGTGTTGCTTAACAAACGCGGCGGATACATGTCCAATGACATCCTGCCGCCCTGGGTTTTCCTGGACAATGTTCCAAACTGGGAATTCGGCGTTTTGACGCAGGTGCGAGACCTGGCGCGGGCGATGCGTAATGACTTCAGCCGCTCCCAGACCCAATCCACGGAGGACCTGGACCTGGCTGAGGCAGAACCTTTGTTTCATTATGACAGCGATCGCTGGATTCCACCGGACACCGAGGGCCGCTACCGTAACGCCATGAAAGCCACGGAGCGTTACCTGAAGCGCCTGGCTTCCCCGACGACACCGGAAGCACAATTTTTCGCTCGCGCCGATAATCTGACTGCTTGGCTGGCGGTCGTGGAAAAACGCCTCGGCTCCCTGTCTCAACGACTTTCGGCCAGTGTAGGGCAGGTTCGGATCAACACGGATTTATCCGGTGATCCGGACGCCCGCCAGTCTACTGCATCACCGCAACTGCAGGTGGTCAAGACGCCGTGGACCCAAATCGACGATGTTTTCTACGAATCCCGCGGACACGCCTGGGCCCTGGTGCATTTCCTGCACGCCATGGAAGTGGACTTTGAAGATGTGCTGCGCAAGAAAAACGCGCTGATCAGTTTCCGCCAGATCATCCGTGAACTCGAAGCCACCCAGAATCCTCTGCACAGCCCGATGGTGCTCAATGGCAAACAATTCGGCCTTCTTGCCAACCATTCCCTGATGCTTGCCAATTACATCGCCCGCGCCAACGCGGCCATCATTGACCTGCGGATCCTGTTGCAGCAAGGGTGACCGGGCCTGTGCGCCAATACCTGACAAGCTACTCGGTCCAACTCCTTATCCTCTTTTCCCTGATGATGGTTGCCCTGGCCAGCCCGGCCGGGGATGGGAAAGAAAACCCAATTCGCACCATCTTGATCGGCCCGGTTCACGTAGTTTTGATGGAATCCGGGGAAGTGACACCTGGGCAAGCCGTGATCACACGGAACGGTCGGATCGACAGCATTATCAGCTACTCCGAGGCGAAAGACCGGCCCGGCACTACCCTGGTGGATGGTGAAAATGGCTATCTGATACCCGGCCTGGCGGAAATGCACGCACACATACCATCCCAAGGCCGAGGTGAACAATATGCCCGGGATATTTTAGTGCTGTACCTGGCCAATGGCATCACAACGGCTCGTGGAATGCTGGGTGAACCCTGGCATCTTGAGTTGCGCGAAAAGCTTGCCTCGCAGGAGTGGATGGGTCCACGACTGATCACCAGCGGGCCGTCATTCAATGGTAAAACCGTTTCTTCACCCGCACAGGCGGCCAGGATGGTAAGAGTCCAGGCCCGTGCCGGTTACGATTTTCTGAAGCTGCATCCCGGACTCGAGCTGGAGGAATTCGAGGCCATCGCGGATGCCGCCCACAAAGTGAAGCTACCGTTTGCAGGCCACGTTTCATTCGCTGTGGGGCTTGATGCGGCGCTGCGCCAGCACCAAGCAAGCATTGATCACCTGGACAGCTATGCGCAGGCGATGGTGCCAGAAGGCGCCCCCCTGCACGGCGAGGCGCCTTCATTTTTCGGCATTAACCTGGCTGTCGGAATGGATTCTAACTTTGCCCCACGCCTGGCCAAGGCCACCGCTGCAGCCGGGGTCTGGAACGTACCTACGCTGAGCCTGATTGAAAACCTGGCCGGTGAGCGCAGTGTGGAAACACTGCTGGCCCGACCCGGCATGGTTTATGTTTCCGAAGATTTAAAACAAGTCTGGATCAACCATGTTAACAGGCTGCGGGAGCAGGCTTCCTGGAGCGACAGACAACGATTTCTGATGCTGCGCCGCACGCTGATCCAGGAGCTGCAGGCGGCCGGCGCAGGCCTTCTGCTCGGCTCCGATGCGCCCCAGATCATGAATGTGCCGGGATTCTCCATTCACGAGGAGCTGGGCTTCATGGTGGGATCGGGCCTGACCCCACTGCAAGCCCTGCAAAGCGGCACTCGAAACGTAGCAGCTTTTTTCAAGGAGGAAATGCAGGGCGATGTGAAACCCGCTTATGTCGCGGATCTGGTTCTGCTCCGGTCCAACCCGCTTGAAAACATCGCGGCAACCTCGGACATCCTGGGCGTAATGCGTGCCGGCTCATGGTATAGCCGGGAAGACCTCGACCGACTGCTTGCTGCGATCAAAGGACGTGGTATCTGAGATCTTTCGCGCCACTGATGACCGAACTCATCATTCACCAGGCC
>JADFKH010000204.1 GCA_022565025.1 Pseudomonadota bacterium | reverse complement strand
ACCGTTCAGCAGCCACGGCGCGACGATCCCGTCATGGCGCAGGCCGGCGATGAAGAGCCGAACGGCGCCGTGGGGTGGCCCGGGCTCCTGCACCAGGAAGTTGATTGTCTGGTACTTCTTGAAGGGGCGCGTGTTGGCCACGTAGGTGACCGGCACCGGCCCGAAGCCGTCCAGGAAGTCGTCGGATACGGACAGATAGAAGTCGAAGCGCCGCTTGCCGGAGTCGCTGTCGCTCCACGCGGCCACCAGGAAATGCCCGTTGGGCAGCTTCGTCAGCGCTACCGCCCCGGCCTTCGCGCCAGGGCGCTCGATCGTGACCGTGTCGTCGAAACGAATGCTGTTATAACCAACGCTGCAGGTGCCGGGTTGCATCATCTCGTTCAGGATGTTCTGTGCAAACACGACTTCAGCCACACCCTTGCGTCGCGCTTCCTGCGGCGTGATACCGGTAATCAGGCAGGCCATGGGATGGGGCAGCACATCGTCTGCCGGCGAACAATACCATACCACCGGGTCACCGATGCAGTTAAGCTTGGCATCGGTTCGTTGAGCTGCAAACTGCGACGGTCGGTCGGCCATCGGCCGTACACCAAAGGTTTCATAGTCGTGCCAGAGGAATGAGGAGAGCACGCGAACTCCTACATTTTTTGCCGGCTTGCAAATGCGTGGGCAATGGTGGATTGGTCCGTATACTCGAGCTCCCCTCCCAGTGGAATTCCGTGGGCAATGCGACTGATGGTAATGTCATGTTTTTGGGCCATGCGCTGCAGGTAAAAGGCAGTCGCCTCACCCTCCACGGTCGGATTGGTCGCAATGATCATTTCCCCGGGGGGATGGTCTCTTAATCGCTCAGCCAATTCTTCCAGTCCCAATTCCGCCGGGCCGATGCCATCAAGCGGCGACAAACGCCCCAACAGAACGAAATAACGGCCTTGGTAACCAGTGGCATTCTCAATTGCTATCACGTCACTGGGAGATTCCACGATGCACAACAGGGATTGATCGCGCCGCTCATTGGCGCAAATCCGGCAGACTTCATTTTCCGTCAGGTTACGGCAAACCCGGCAGCGGCCAATCCGTTCCATGGCGTCTTTCAGCACTGTGGACAGGTGAAGGCCGCCGTCACGGTCGCGTTCCAACAAGTGCAATGCCATTCTCTGGGCGGACTTGGGGCCGACACCGGGAAGGCAACGCAATGCTTCAAGCAATTGCTCAAGAAGTGATTCAGAGCTCATTCAAAACGGCAATTTCATGCCGGGAGGCAGTGGGATTCCGGCTGTCATTTTTGCCATGCGTTCCTGCATGGCCGCAGCCACACGGTTCACCGCATCATTCACGGCTGCCGTCACGATGTCTTCAAGCATTTCCCTGTCGTCCAAAAGCGAAGGATCGATCTGGATCCTGCGTACGGCATGCTTGCCCGTCATGTTGACCTTGACCAGGCCGCCACCGGCCTCACCGGATACCTCCATCCGGGCCAGTTCTTCCTGGGTTTTTTGCATTTCTTCCTGCATTTTCTGGGCCTGTTGCATCAGGCCTGCAATGGTACCTTTCATTTGCTACCTTTCATTAAATTGGAGTTGTGGAATCTCATTGAAGCGGCTGAATCGAATCTTCGACAATGCGGGCACCCAGTTGTTCTTTCAATGCCTTGACGGTTGGATCATCGTTGATGGCCCTTTGAGCTTCATTCATGTTTTGCAGGTTTTTATGCTTATCCAGCGCATCGGCGGTAATGAGCTCTGTACTGTCGCTGTCAATCAGCTTTATGGCGACCGTATAACCTACTTTCTGACTGATCGCCTGGCCCAGGCGATTGATACAGTTTTGCGAACCCAGGTGTCTGAGTGATGGTGTAATCACAAAATCCCAACGATCGTCAGAGCGGGACTGCAATTGTACGTTGCGCGCCAATTCACGCACCTGGCCACTGATTTCCAGGTCACCTTGCAACGACATCCAGTCGGTATCTGCGCGAGATGATGTTTTGGCAGCTTGCGGGCGATCCACGGGTGGCATGCTACGCGGCGAAGAAAACAGTTCAGCTTCGCGCTGCCCATCTTCGTCCTGCCTACCAGCCGACCGTGTTACAGTCCTGGCCGCGGCCGGCTTGGCTGGTGCCGGCAGTCTGGCTTTCAAGGCAGCCGGTTTGGCCACCTTCAGGGGGCCGGTACCGGAACTGCCTGATTCTGTGGAAACCGGCCTGAATGCGAGCATGCGCAACAGGGTCATCTCGAGACCCGTGCGAGGATCGGGTGCCAGGCCCAGTTCATCGTGACCCTTGATGGCAATCTGGTAGAACAACTGGGCATCTTCAACTGAAATCATTTGACCCAGTTCAGTAATGGCATCCCAGTCGCTGCGTTCCGGGTCACGATACCCCGGCACACACTGTACCAGGGTCACCCGGTGCAGGACTTCGGCCAGGCGGAGTAGCACGGTATCCAGGTCACGAGACTGCGCAACCAATTCTTCAACAATGGCCAGCAATGCCTCCGCGTTACCTAAGGCCAGTGCGTTGATCATGGAAGTTATGTGCGCATGGTCTACCAGGCCAAGCATGTTTTCGACGTCGGACACGGTCAGCTTGCCACCACCGAATGCAATGGCCTGATCCAGCAAGCTGAGACCATCGCGCATACTTCCATCCGCGGCCCGTGAAATACTCACCAGCGCCTGTGATTCGGTCTCGACGCCCTCGGATTCGACGATCAGCTGCAGGAAGTTCTCGATCTGGTCTGGCAACAGCCTCCTCAGGTTGAAGCGCAGGCAACGTGACAGAATGGTCACCGGAATTTTTTGCGGGTCGGTGGTGGCCAGCACAAACTTCACATGCGGCGGTGGCTCTTCCAGGGTCTTCAGCAGCGCGGTGAAGCTTTGGGGCGAGAGCATGTGAACTTCGTCGATGATGTACACCTTGTAACGTCCGCGGCTGGGTGCGTAATGCGCCGATTCCAGCAACTCGCGCATGTCGTCCACCCCGGTGCGCGAAGCAGCATCGATTTCCATCATGTCGATAAAGCAACCTTGGTCAATATCAACGCAACTGGAACACTCGTCACAAGGCTTGGAAGTAACCCCGGTCTCACAGTTCAGACATTTGGCCAGGATACGCGCAATGGTGGTCTTACCGACCCCGCGTGTGCCGGTAAAAAGGAAAGCATGATGGACACGATCCTGATCCAGACCGTTGATCAGGGCCTGTGAAACGTGTTCCTGTCCAACCAGTTGAGCAAAGGATTTAGGGCGCCATTTTCGCGCCAGGACCTGGTAGCTCATAGAGTCTTGAACGAAAGATTGCGGTTTAAGGAGTACATGGAAACCCAACTATAACAGACACGCTTCATCAAATTGGAGGTGACCCCTGCCCGCCACACCCCGGCGCCCGAATCCATTGCTGCCGCTGCTCCCTTCCGGGCCTGACGGGGTTCACAATTTATCGTCGCGAGGGGGCCAACAGGGGCCACCACTGAACCGTTCCGGATCGTCTTGCTACCGATGCGGGAACGGCATTGTGCCGGAAGCATGTGACCGGCGCAATACCCTGTCAGATCCAGCCCGCATATACCGTAGTTATGTTTTTGTATTGAGTTTTCTTTGGACAAAATAAAAACGCCCTAAAACGACCAATAATATACCGCCGAGTATCATCGATGCTGAAAGTGTCAGTCGGGCAGTGATTGCCTCGGATACAAACAGGACTCCGCCAAAGGCTGCGATCGCCGGAACGGATAGTTGAACCACCGCTGCTTGTGTGGTTGAAAGCCCGCCAAGTGCGATATACCAAATTGTGTAACCAATTCCTGAAGCAATGCCACCTGATAATACAGCCAGCAATACACCTGCAGCTGAATAGTGTGCATCTTGAATCGTAATGACCAGCAAAATGATAACGAGCGGAATAGTGCGTAAGAAATTATAAGCAGTGTCCTTGAGTGGATGGGCCGATCCTCGTCCCTTGAGGGTGTACATCCCCCAGGCGATTCCGGCCGCGATCATGAGCAGAAAACCCATGACGGAAGGTGAAGTTACTTCAGGTAATACCAGGTAAACAAATCCGGTGAACGCAATTATTACACCCACCCATTCAGATAAGTGCAAACGATTTCCGGAAACAAGAGAGAGTAATATCATCGTTATCTGGACTGAACCAAACAAAATGAGTGCGCCAGTACCTGTATCCAGTGAGATATAGGCAAAAGAAAATGCAACAGCGTATACAAATAACATCAGACTGGCCGACCAGCTGCCCCTGGAGGCGGATGCTTCTTTATCATTACTGAACGCTAAGATGGCCAGCAGGACAAGGGCGCCCGATAGCAGGCGGATAACCGTAAAACTTGCAGCATCAATGGTTTCTTCACCCAGGGCTAATCGACACAGCACAGAATTTGCTGCAAACGCTATTAGCGCCAGTGCGGTAAAAACTGAAGTTTTTATTACGTTATTAATCGAGATACTTCCAGGTTGAAGCACCGTCGAACATTCTGATTCGAATCGAGGCGATATCCTCGGCTTGCATATTCCTCGCGTTCACAGCAATTCTACTATTGCCGTTCTTTTTTACACTTTCGTAATGCGTAATGCACCCGCACTTTTTGCAATGATAAAACTCAAGGGTTCCGTCACCCCATACGTAGGCTGTGAGAGCGTCGGGTGGACAAAAGATGCGAACCGATTTTCTCGTGTAATAGGCCCATAGAGCTCCATATCTGCGGCATATTGAGCAATTGCACTCCGACAGTTTTCGCGGTTTTCTCGCTATCTCCAAACGGACAGCACCACAATGACATGAGGCGGTCAGCATCAGTAGTCGCCCTGTTCCATATCGCCTGGCGACAAACCCAAGGGATTCGTGGTTTCAACCTTGCCTGTCATCGATACCGATAGAGCTGATATCGCTGAGAATATACCCAGAGAGCGGCGTAACATGTTCTGGAGCGAGCCGGAAGAACCCACAGGCACACCATTACGCCGAC
>JADFKH010000025.1 GCA_022565025.1 Pseudomonadota bacterium | reverse complement strand
CACGATGACCCACGCTGGGAACCCTTCGTCGACAAAATAGGCTTGCCGGAATAGTGAAATACCTGAGCAATCGTTTTGGCAGTTCACCTTCGTCGTGCGGCTACTGCTTGAAACTGATTCCAGGATGTCCGCTTCTAGCCCGGACATTTCACCAAGGCGGACGCTAAAATGGGAATGACATTATTTATTCAATTAGTTATGAGTGTTATATCTTGTTTCTGTCGCTTACAGTTTGTCCTATCCGGTTTTGCACCGCATCTGGCTTCACATTTCGGCCGATCCTTCTCAATCCATAGCTGGCGCTATGGCTCTTCGAACGATCAACCAAACTGTTTCGCCATCTACAGCGCAAATCCCGGATCCTTGGTGACATGTCCGGGCTAAAGGGCAGCGACACTTGCCTTCTTTGCAATCTCCAAACTGCAGATACCTCGCCGCAATCCTGGCCATGACGGGTTTGTTATGCTTTTCCGTGGCATCAGCACAGGAACTAGCGGACAGCCTGGCCGCTGCGTGTCCTCAGCCTGCCATTGGACCGATACTGCCACCGGCACCGGACCGCAGCGGTGCCCCCATCATTATGTACGCCAAGCAACTGAGCGCCAACTACGGTGAACAGGCGCAAGCCAGTGGTCACGTTGAGTTGTTCCGCGCCGACCAGCACCTGGCCACGGAATTAATTTTCTATGATCCTGAAAACAGGGAAATCACTATGCCTGTCGCCGTTTCCTACGAGGACCAGCAAGTCTGGGTACGGGGCGAGAAGGCGCACTACAGTTTCGACAATGAATCCGGGAGATTCTCAACCATCGATTACGGCCTGACCGGCTCCAGCGCCAACGGCAGCGCCGATTGGATCGAGTTGATCGGCGGTCATACTTCACAGTTGCATGGAATCGTGTATACCACCTGCCCGGGTAAACATCCGGAGTGGGAGCTTTCGGCCCGTGAGCTTGAACTGCGGCACGATAAAGGGATAGGCGTCGCGCTTGGGGCGAAGCTCAAATTCAAAGGTATACCCATCCTGTATTTTCCCTGGTTCACATTCCCGATTGATGACCGCCGCAAATCCGGCTTCCTCTACCCCAGTTTCGGCAATACCAACGACAACGGCTTCGAATTCGGAATCCCCTGGTATTGGAACATCGCGCCCAACCACGATGCGACTTTCGAGCCACGCTACTTCGCCAACCGGGGTTTCATGTTATCGGGTGAATACCGCTTTTTGACCGCCAAGACTCATGGTCTCCTGGACTTTGACTACATGCCCGACGACCGCAAGACCGGCGATCAACGCTACTATTACCGTTTCCAGCACCGCGCCACTCCGCTGAAGCGTTGGCGAACTGCGCTGGTGCTCGAGCGGGTCAGTGACGACCAGTATTTCCTGGACTTCGGCACCAGCCTATTCCAAGCCTCCAGGCAGTTCCTGCGCAGCAACGCAACGATGAATGGCGCCGGCCACTACTGGAACTTCGAGATAACGGCTGATGATTTCCAGATCATTGACGAAAACATCAAGCCAATAAACGAGCCTTACAGGCGCCTACCGCGACTGGCATTTTGGATAGACCGGCCATTGTTCCGCAGCGGTTTTTCTTTTGGCCTGGATTCCGAACTGGTGTATTTTGACCGCAATATCGGCACCACCGGTGCACGATTCGACCTCAATCCGAAAGTCTACTGGGATCACTTCGCCTCTTGGGGCTTCATCAAACCGGGCCTGGGCTATCGCTATACCGCCTACGCCCTGGACCAGGTGGATTCGGCTCCCAATGATTCACCCGATCGGGGCATGGTCATCGCCAGCGTAGATGCAGGCCTGTTTTTTGATCGCCTGACTCATGGGGGCAGCAATCAAACCCTTGAGCCACGCCTGTTTTATCTTTACGTGCCTTATGAAAACCAGGATGATCTGCCGGATTTCGACACCGGCGAGTTCACTTTCGGATTCAGTCAGCTATTTAACACCAATAGATTTTCAGGCGCTGACCGCCAGGGCGATGCCAACCAGCTCTCCATTGCACTGACCACACGTACGTTCAATGGCGAAAACGGGCAGGAACAATGGAGGCTGAGTATCGGGCAGATTTTCTATTTCGAATCACAGCGGGTCCAGTTGGGTGTTCAGCCGGAGATGGAAGAAAGCCTGTCCCCTTTCATCGCTGAACTCACCTGGCAGCCGATCAAGCGTTTGAGCACCGTCGCCGGCCTGCAATACGACTGGGATGAGAACCGTATCGGCGTCGGCAGCATCGGCCTGCGCTGGTCCGGTAAAAAGGGAGAGCGCATCGGGTTTGAATACCGTTTCCGCCGCGATCAGGTGGATCAGTTCGATATCCGAATTTTCTGGCCCATCAACGAGCGCTGGAAGGTTCTCTCACGCATCAATTATTCTTTAGCTGACAACGACATACTGGAAATCCAGGGCGGTGTCGAATACGAAAGCTGCTGTTGGGCCGTTCGCACCGTGCTGCGCCGCTACCTGAAAAACAGCGACGGTGACTTTCGTGATGGCATTTTCTTCGAGCTCAACCTCAAAGGACTGGCCAGCCTGGGCACGCGCACGCAGGAACTGTTCCAGAATTGACAACACGAAACGGCGCTGAATGTTTTTACGCATCCATCGCGCGCAATCGCACTCCAACAGGGTGGATCGTGTAAAATGGAAACCTTCGCGCCTGCCGACGTCAAAATGCAGGCAATAGTTTTTGGAGAGTGACCCGATGTTCCATTTTTCCTTTCCCAATGCGCTGACAATGACCCTGTTCGTGCTAGCCTCGGTCGCGATTACCGCGAGGCTAGAAGCCCAATTGGATAGCGGCAGCATTGAGCCCATCGATTCCATCATAGCGCTGGTGGATGAGGACGTGATCCTGCGCAGCGAACTGGACCTGGCCATTAGAGGTATCGTCGACCGCATCCAGGACAGCGGGGAAGCCATGCCGCCGATGGACCTGCTGGAAAACCAGGTGCTTGAGCGCCTGATTATGCGTGAATTGCAGGTGCAAAAAGCCCTGCAGACCGGCATCCGGATCAGTGACACGGACATTGACCAAGCCCTGGTCAACCTGGCGCAGCAGAACAGCATCACAGTGCAGCAGTTACGCCAGGTCATTGAGGAAGATGGTGAGGACTTTGCCGAATTCCGCCAAAATATCGGCGAGGAACTTTTAACCGATCGCCTGCAGCAACGAATTGTGAACAGTATGGATCCGATCACGGATACAGAAGTGGATATTTTGCTGGCATCCGAAGATCTCACTGGAGGTGAGTACAATATTTCCCACATCATGGTAGCCCTGCATGATGGTGCAACACCACAACAGATCCGGGAAGGCCAAGCCAAGATCGATGACGTGTACCAAAGGCTCATGGATGGCCTTGATTTTGCTTCTGCGGCCATCAGTTATTCCGACAGCGAGGAAGCCCTTGAAGGAGGTACCGTGGGGTGGCGGGATCTGAACAGCGTTCCGACATTTTTTGCGGATGCGATTCGGGAACTTGGTCCCGGAGAAACCACCAACCCGATCCGCAGCCCGCGGGGTTTTCATATTCTCAAGGTTACCGACTACCGGGAACAGCGCCAGGTGGTGATCGAGGAATACCACGCACGCCACATCATGATCGAAGCCAATGAGTTGATTTCACCCCGCGCGGCGATGGACAAGATTGCACAGATCAAGGAAAAGCTGAATAATAACGAGGACTTCGCCGAACTGGCCAAGGAAAACTCAGATGACCCGACCAGCGCCAACCTGGGTGGGGACATGGGATGGTTTCCGCCTCAAGCCTATGGCGAGCGGGTCTACCAGACCCTGATCGCCATGCAAGAAGGCGAGACCAGCGAACCCTTTCAGACCGCCGGTGGTTGGCACATCATGGAACTGCTGGGCAAACGAGAAATCGACCGTACCGAGGAAGCGATTCGAGCAGAGGCCCGAGACAAAATCCGCCAACGCAAGGCGGAACAGGAAGTCAGAAAAGTCCTGCGGCAGTTCCGGGATGAGGCATTCGTTGAAATCCGCCTGCCGGGACGGGAAAGCACTTCCGGCTGACCCGGTTCTCACTGGACCGAGCTCGCCCGCGATTAAATACCTGTGGGCTAGTGCCTGAAATGACAAACCCCTGAAATGACCATCGATGTACCGGTACTCGTCATCACACCCGGAGAACCTTCGGGCATAGGGCCGGAAATCCTGCTCAAACTCAACCGGGAGCACCCTGAATTTCGGCTGCTAGCCGTGGCCGACCCCGCGCTCCTGCAACAGGCAGCAGACAGGTTGGGTTTCAATACCGGGATCACAAAATGGCAGCCTGGTAAATCCATTTCAGCCGGTCAGTTGGCCTGCTTGCCAACGAAGCTCGCGAGGCCGGCAATCCCCGGCCAACCGACTGCAGAAAATGCTCCCTACGTTCTCGATACGCTCCGCCAGGCAGTCCGGCTGGTCCGTCTAGGACATGCTGCCGCGATGGTTACCGGGCCGGTACTCAAAGGGATCATCAACCAGGCGGGAGTGCCGTTCACCGGTCATACGGAATTTCTGGCGGATCTCGCCAATACACCCCGGGTGGTCATGATGCTTACAACACCCGGCCTGCGTGTCGCCCTGGTAACCACCCACCTGCCCCTGAGGGACGTCTGCGCTGCAATCACCACAGAAAAACTGGAGGCTGTGATCCAAATTACGGAAACTTCCCTGCGGCAGCAATTTGGCATTACCCGGCCCCGGTTGCAGGTGCTAGGCCTGAATCCGCACGCGGGTGAAGGTGGACATCTGGGAGAGGAAGATGAACAACTAATCCGGCCGGTGATTGAACAATTTCGCAAGCACGGCATGAATATTGAGGGGCCCGTGCCAGCGGATACCGCCTTTACGCCACCCCGTTTGGCTGCCTGCGATGTGGTGGTGGCGATGTACCACGACCAGGGCCTGCCGGTACTCAAACACCTGGGGTTTGGCCAGGCGGTGAACATCACGCTGGGTCTGCCATTTATCCGCACCTCTGTGGACCACGGTACCGCCCTGGATATCGCCGGAACCGGGCAGGCCAGCGCCACCAGCCTGTACCAGGCTGTCCTGTGTGCGCAACGAATGTCCCAGCGCCGCTAACCCGCAGTGAAACACAAGGCGCGCAAAAGGTTCGGACAGAATTTCTTAACGGACCCGATGGTCATCCAGAGAATTGTGGATTCCATCGCGCCACGGCCGGATGACCTCTTCATTGAAATCGGTGCAGGCTGGGCTGCACTGAGCAAACCCTTGGCCGCCACCGGTGTGGAATTGCACCTGGTGGAAATCGACCGTGATCTGGCAGACCGGCTTGCGGCACAATTTCGCAGCCACCCAAGCGTACAGGTGCATGTCGGCGATGTGCTGAAAATGGACTTCGCCGATATTTCGGGTAAACGGCCGTTCCGCCTGGCGGGCAACCTGCCCTACAATATTTCCACACCACTGTTGTTCCACGCACTGAAATGGAGTGAACTGATCATTGACATGCATTTCATGCTGCAATCCGAAGTGGTCAATCGCATGGCGGCATCACCTCCCAGCAAGGCCTGGGGCAGGCTTTCCATCATGTGCCAGTACCACTGCGAGGTCTTGCCGCTGTTCACGGTGCAGGCTGAGTCATTCTCTCCCGTGCCCAAGGTACAATCCGGGATCGTCAAGCTGATTCCCCACCGCGAACCTCCAGTGCAGATTATCTCGAAGGAAGCCTTTGACCGCCTGGTTACCCAGGCTTTCTCAATGCGGAGAAAAACTTTGCGCAACAGCCTTAGAGGCCTGCTGGATGTGTCCCTGATCGAAAGTGTCGGCATCGACCCAGGCTTGCGGGCCGAAGCACTTGGCCTGGAACAATTTGCAGCCTTGGCCAATTTAATGGAATGATAGGCAAGTACTGCTATTTAATTCCAGGAAAACAACATGCATACGATTGAAATACTTCCCAGCCCCCAATACCTTGGCCGACAGAATGGCCAGTACGCGTTTGCCTATAAAATTACCATCACGAACCGGCTGGACTTCGCCGTGAAACTGCTGAACCGGCACTGGATCATTACCCATGGAAACGGTGATATCGAGGAAGTCCGGGGTGAAGGTGTAGTAGGTGAAAAACCCCGGCTGGAACCCGGGCAGTCATTCACCTATACCAGTGGCGCCCTGATCCCTACTCCCAACGGATCCATGTCCGGAAGTTATGAATTTGTCACCGACAGCGGCGAGATTTTACGGGCCACGATTCCGGAGTTCGTACTGGCCGTACCGGAATCGTTGCACTAGCTGTGAATTCCAACAGGTGAATAAGTACAACAATGGCCACGTACCTGATCGGCGATATCCAGGGTTGCTACGACCCTCTGCTGCGGCTGTTGGAGAAGATCAACTTCGACCCGGCCAGCGACAAGCTGTGGTGCCCTGGCGACCTGGTTAACCGCGGAGGCCACTCGCTGAAAGTCCTGCGCTTACTGCAAGGCCTGGGTCACAATTTCATCATGACGCTGGGCAACCATGACCTGTACCTGCTGGCCGAGAACCACAGGTATCCAAGCGGTCATTCGCCCAACCCTGAAATCAATGCCATCCTGCAAGCCTCAGACCGGTTGAAACTGCTCGACTGGCTGCAGCGCCAACCGCTGGCCCATTGGTCGCCCAGGCACCAGGTACTGATGGTTCATGCCGGTGTCATTCCCCAGTGGACACTGGAGCAGACACTGTCCTGTGCAGCCGAAGTCGAGGGGCTGCTGCAATCCGGAAAAAGCAGGAAATTCTTTGATCGGATGCACAAAAGCAGAGTACGGAAGTGGCGCAATGACCGGACTGGCTGGAAGCGCCAGCAACTGATCAGTAGCATCCTGACCCGCCTTCGATTCTGTGACCATAACGGCAAAATCCTCCCCAACGCCAGTGGTTCACCGGGCACTCAGCCACCGCCTTATCGCCCCTGGTTCAGACACAAGCACCGCCAAACCCACCATATAACCATTGCCTTCGGCCACTGGGCGGCGCTCGGCCTGCATGTAGAAGACCGGCTGCTGGGTGTGGACTCGGCTTGTGTCTGGGGTGGCAGGCTCAGTGCAATCAGGCTGGAAGACCGGAAGGTTTTCCAGGTTCCCGGATTTTTTCGTTAACCTTTAACCCGGATTAGTTCGACCACTTCGTAGGCCAGTTCATTGTTCTCATCAATGGTCTGCGAGCGCCGGCTGATTTCAGACCACTCGTTTTCATTCCACTGGGGAAACCAAGTATCCGCCGCAGGCGCACAGTCCACGAGTGTCAGCACCATCCGATCTGCTGCGGGTAAAGCCTGCCGGTACAACTGGCCGCCGCCAATGACCATTATCTCGTCTCCTTCCGCCCGTTCAATTGCAAGGGGCAGGGATTGCACGACCAGGCAGCCCTCGGCGCGGTATTCAAGATTACGCGTCACCACGATATTCTGCCGTCCCGGCAAAGCACGCCCGATCGATTCCCAGGTTTTACGACCCATGACGATGGGCTTGCCCATGGTGGTTTTCTTGAAGTGCCTCAGTTCACCGGGAAGGCGCCAGAGCATGGCGCCCGCCAGACCAATGGCGCGGTTGCGCGCCATTGCGGCGATGATGGTGATGGTTTTTCTGTTTTGCATGGGGGAATTTTAACGCTATTGTGTAGTCCGCTGATAAACGGAGGTATTGCAGTCAATGAAATTCGGCCTGCGATTGATTGGTTACCTGGGCAATGCCCGGGAACTTGTACGCCTGGCAATCCTGGCGGAGCAAGCTGGATTCGATTTCGTCTGGTTTCCGCACGACACTTTCATGGGCAACACCTGGGCGATCACCAGCGCCGTTGCCACACAAACATCGCGCATCCATATTGGCAGTGTGGGCACCAATCCCTACACCACCAACCCTGCGGAAATTGCTACCTATGTGGCAACCCTGGACGAACTGTCCGCAGGCCGTGCCGTGCTCGGCCTGGGCTTGCATACCGAGAAAATGGTGGAGTGGACCGGTGTCGATGCAAGTGACTACGTGGTGCGCACCCGCGAGGCAGTGGAAATTATTCGGGCGTTGCTGCGCGGCGAGGTGGTGGCATACAAGGGTGAAGCGTTTCGTTGGACCGAGCAGTGTTATCTCCGCTTTAAGCCCTTCCGCGACGAGGTGCCAATTTATGTATGTGCGTTTGGCTCTGAATATCTGGCCTTGAGTGGCGCCATCGGCGACGGCAGCCTGCCGATGATTACTCCACCGGAGTCAGCAGCCTACATGGTTGCGGCGATTACAGCCGGCGCCCGCGATGCCGGACGTGACCCGGCCGAGGTAGATATTGCTGGTTGCGCTTGGTTGTCGCTGGCAAGTAACCGCGGTGAGGCGACCAATGTCCTGCGCCAGATGGTCAGCTATTTTGGTCCTTACCTGGAGACGCCGGCGCTGGCAACGATCGGTCTTACTGGCGATGATTTCCGGGCAATCAACCGGCTGGTGAAAGCAGGCCGCTACGCAGAGGCAGAAAGTATGGTGACCGATGAGATGACCGACCTGGCGATCAGGGGCACGCCTGAAGAGGTCATCCGGCGGATAGAAATCATCGCTGACATGGGGATCACTCAGATTAACCTGGGCGGCCCGCTGGGTCCGGATCCTGCCGAGGCGATACGCCTGATGGGCGAGAAGGTCATTCCGTACTTTAAGTCAGCGACTGCTTAACGCCGATCAAACAAGAAGATCCCTTCGTTTATGCAAGGCACGAAACAAAAACTCAATGTCTGCCTGGTTGTTGTAAAAATGTGGCGAGATTCTCAGATTGCCGTTGCGGCAGGAAACCACGATGTTATCCTCAGCCAGACTGGCTACCAGGCGATTGTCATCATTGGACCGAAGCGTAATCATCGCGCCATGATGTGATGAATTCACCGGAGATGCGAGTTGGTAGCCTGCTTCGGTAGCCGCGTCCTTAATCGCGGTGGTGAGTTCGCCAATGCGTCGTTCGATTGCCTCCAGCCCGATTTCGTGCAAGATCGCCAGTCCCGCTTCAGCCATATAGGTGTTGGGAACCGGCGGCGTACCCGCCTCGAACCGCCTCGCGTTGGCCGCAGGCGAGTAGCGAGTAATATCCATCGCATTGATGTCTTCTTGCGCAAACCACCCGGTTGCCGTGGGCACCAGAGACTCGATAAGTTCTTGCCGCGCGTAAAAGAATGCAATACCTGCGGTCCCCAGCAGGTATTTCAACATACCGCCGACGGCAAAATCGACACCGGCCTTTTTTACATCGAATTGCATGGTACCAAGCGCCTGGTAGCTGTCCACCATAGTCAAGGCGCCCTTGCGCTTGGCTATCTCGGCGATGGCCGGAATATCCTGTTTTGCACCGTGCCTAAAAGCTACCTGCGCTGTCGCTACAATCAGGGTTTCCTCATCGATGGCCTGGGCAAATTTCTCCAACGGAATTTTGCCGTCCTCTTCAGTCAAACGAACGACGCGCGCACCGCGCGATTCCTGTGCATACCAGATCTGCGCATTGGTGGGAAATTCAAAATCGGTGATCACAACCTTGTTGCGAGGTCCGTCAAAGTTCAATGCACTCGCCAGAGAATTTATGCCTGCTGATACTGAAGTGGTGACGGCAACTTCATCTGCTTCAGCGCCGAGAAGTCTTGCCACGGAGTTTCTAACCGCCTCGTTGCGACCGACCCAGTAGTCCCAGTCCGCACCTTTATCGTTCCGGGCATCGAGATAGCGTTGCAGCGAGGCCTCAACATCAACGGCCAATGCCCCATAGGAACAACTGTTCAAGTAGGTTTTTTTCTGCAACACCGGGAACCGGGAACGTAGTTGCTCCCAGTCCGGTCCCTTGCTTGGATTTGTCATTTGTACTCCGTGGATAACTCCGGAACAGGCTGCCCGAATCTATAAGTACGCTGGAAAGAGAGCCGGGAAATAGGTATGCTCAAAATACATGAAACCGTATATATTTTCAAACAGTCGGGATTTCTGACATGACCGTTCACGAAAATGGCGACCATTGGCTTGGAAAATTTGTGCCTTATCTGGTTTACCGGATTACCGGTCAGCTCAACCGGAACCTGCGTAGAAGGCTGAGGCGCTCCGGAATCAATATCGCTCGCTGGCGAGTGCTGGCGGTGCTGCAAGACCACGGCCGAATGAACATGAGCCAAATCGTGGAGCGCACCATCATCGAGCAGCCAACGGTAAGCCGAATCGTTGACCAGTTGGAACGCGAAGGCCTTGCGTTCAGGGAAACCTGTGACCGGGATTCACGGTTTGTGCATGTGACGCTCACTCAAGCAGGCGAAAAGGCCTTTAGAGAGATTCACCCAATCGCCAGCAGCCACCAGGAACAAGCACTGCAGGGATTTACGCAACAGGAAATAAAAACGCTTATCGGTTTTCTTGAACGCATTCAGAACAATATTTCGACCGACCGCTCAAGCTGACTTTTATGCATTATAATTGCTTGAACAACTACATGATTTGGCATATGCTTAAATATGATTTAGCATGTGCTTGCATAAATAAAAATGGAGTGAGTATTCCTGCGCAACACGCAAATGAATCATCAATTGGAGGAAATATCATGAGGCACTACGAATTTTCTGTGTTCATACAAGTGTCTGTGGCGGCGTTATTCTTGACCACAGGCAGCCTAACGGTTGCGCAAGATGCCGGGGCCGGCGACGAGACAATCGATAAAAAAGGACTGATTGAAGAAGTTATCGTGACCTCTCGAAAACTCGGGGCGGAGAACCTGCAGTACATTCCGGCTGCGATCAGCGCCTTGGACAGAAAGTCTCTCGAGGAGATGATGGTGGTCGATTTCGAGGATTTCGCCCGCCAGATTCCCGGACTGACCTTTCTTGATACCAGTCCCGGCGAACGGAAATATGTTATCCGCGGCGTTCAGTCCGCCGGCCAACAACAGGTCGCCGTCTATTACGACGAAGTGCCGTTGCCGGGCGTACAAAGCTCCACCTCGGACAGTGGATCCCAGACCACGGACCTGAAGCTCTATGACATGGAGCGAGTCGAGGTGTTGCGCGGCCCGCAGGGTACTGTTTTTGGCGCCAACTCGCAGGGCGGCACGGTGCGCTTTATCACCGTGCAACCGGTTCTGGGCGAGTGGGAGGCTTATGCCAGCGCCGAGCTGTCCCGGACAGATCCTTCCGGCGACAACAATTGGAACTTCCAGGCCGTTGCCAATCTGCCCCTCAGGGAGACAGTCACTGCTCGTGTTCTCGTTTATGACGGTGAAGACGCCGGCTACATCGATAATACAAGATGCCGTGCCACCAATCCGGCAGAAGATCCGCGGCTCCCGGACACTCAGCTTTCCTGCCTGAACCAGCAGGACTACAACTGGGTCAACACCACCGGCCTGCGTACGAACTTCCTGTGGGAAGCGAACGACAAGGCAACCATAAGGGCGCAATTCTGGTGGCAGGATCGCCAGACCGGCGGTGATTTCCGGTATCACCCCTTTGACGCTTACAACGCAAACCCGACGGACCCTGTATACGCCGGCAACTCGGATTCCGTGGCAGGATTTACGTTTTTCCAAGAGGGTGAATTCAGGAGTGGAGACTTCGCTCTGACACCCAAGCCCGATGAACAGACCATATTCAGTCTAACCGGTGAATTCGAGTTACCTTTCGCCAATCTGACGGCGACGGCGTCACGCTATGAGCGTGATTTCGACTTCAAATTCGATTCCACCTGGATTATTACCTTCTTGCTGCAGGGCGACCTGGAAGCCGGTATACCAGCTTGTAGTGAACCAGGGGCCGACCCAAGTGCCTGTTTGCGAGCGGATTTGCTCTACGCGCTTACCGACCAGAAACAGGATCTGGAGCAGAATGCTCTCGAATTCCGTTTCAACTCGAAGAACCCGGACTCACCACTGCAGTGGGTCGTCGGCGGCTTTTACCGAAAACGAGAAAGTACGTTCCGGAGTTTTGTACCCGTAATCAACACGGAAGGAGTCGTGTTCAGCCCCGCTGTACCGCCTACACTCCCGCCCACCAGTGACATCGGCGCCGGCATTCCGGGCTGTCATCCTTGTGTATTTGCACGCACGGACAGTAAGGAAATTGAAGAAATCGCATTTTTTGGCGAGATCAGCTGGTCCATTACCGATGCCCTTGATTTGAACGTGGGCGCGCGCTGGTTTGAGGTCGATCAAACCGAGACAGGGTCTTTGAAGTTCGATTTCTCGGCTTTCGCACCCAACCCGCCGGACCCAACCACGCCGGACGGTGCAACACCGGACAGTGTCAACAATCTGAGCGATAACGAGACGCCGTGGAAAGTTGCCCTTGCCTGGCATGTCTCAAGCGACCTTACCGTATACGGCCTGCGTGCGAATGGCTTCCGGCTGGGCGGTACCAACAACCGCGGCATAGGTTCAATTCAAATACCCGAGAACTTCGAATCCGACGAATTGGTCAATTACGAGCTCGGTTTCAAGTCGAAATTTGCGGACCGGCGAGTAACCCTGAATGCATCGGCATTTTTCATGGAGTGGGACAACCTGCAAGTCGCGGGCGAGGATCTGACCGGCGCTTTCGGATTTATCGGCAATGCCGGCAAAGCTGATATTAACGGTATCGAGGTCGAACTCGTCGCCGCAGTGACCGACAACTTTTTTATCACCGGGCAAATCACCTACCTCTACAAGAAGGAATTGACTGAGGATCAGATATCAGACGAAATCATAGCACCTGGGCTGAAAGGTGATCAGCTCGCACGTATCCCTGAATATACCGCAGCTTTCACCGCTCAATACAACTACCAATTGCCGCTGGCGGGTTGGGATGGCGCTGTGCGTTTTGAGGGAAGCTACACGGACGATTCGTTCACAGAGCTACGCCCCACCGCGTCGCGCAATCGTCACCAGGATTCCTATTCGATCTTTAACGCGCGGTTCAACTTCTTGAATGACGCCATGGATCTGAACCTGACGCTGTTTATCGAAAACATATTCGATGAACGCGGCGACTTGTTTATCGGCGGCGGTTCCGGAGGACAACCGACTGCCAAAATAACCAATCGCCCACGGACCATCGGTATCCAGATCACCAAGGGCTTCGGTCGCAGCTAGCGGCTAGGCCGGCATGTCAAACCGGCTTGGTGCAGAGATGTGATCCGGTAGAGGACAGTCGCCGTCATGCGGCCACTGTCTTCTTCTTATTGATCGCGTCTCGCGATCACATCGGAGTTGATGTTTCGATTAAGCAAACCCGACAACACGATCATTAAGGGTAGCAACATGCGTCAAACAAAGCATCGTGGTCCGTTTCAATCAGTCCTGGTCACCACGATATTTCTTGCCGGCCTGATTAGCATTAACGCGACAGCGGCGGATTACTTCAGACTTCCGGAATTTTCTGTGCCTCAAGGCACAACCATAATCCACGCAGGCACATTACTGGCCGTTCCAGGCGAAGCGCCGGGCACCAGGCAAAGTATTATCGTGCGCAGCGGCAAAATTGTAGAGATTCGAGAGGGTTACACCCAAGCGGCGGACATTCACGCTGAGGGCGAGGTTCGGATCATCGACCTGTCCGACCGATTTGTGATGCCGGGTTTCATCGATCTGCATGTACACCTTTCGGGTCAGGCAGGCACCGGCTCCCCGCTGGACTCGGTCAGGATGACCGATGCTGATATCGCATTGACCGCCCAGATGTACGCCCGGCGAACCTTGCTGGGAGGCTTTACCACGGTGCGCGATCTGGGCTCCCGGGGAACCGCCATATTCGCGCTCCGCGACGCCATCAGGGCGGGTAAAATTGCCGGGCCAAAGATCATCGCCGCCGGTGAATCCATCACGCCGACAGGCGGACACGGAGACGTGCACGGGTTTCGCCAGGAGGTGCTGGATGTGTTGCCCTCAACGGGTGTTTGTGACGGCGCCGATGATTGCCGCGCTGCCGTACGCCGCCAGGTAAAACGTGGTGCAGACGTGATCAAGGTAACCGCAACGGGTGGCGTGTTGAGCGAGACTGCCACCGGCACCGGCCAACAATTCACCGATGAAGAATTACAGGTAATTGCCGATACTGCACACGCACTCGGCCGCAAAGTGACCGCTCATGCACATGATAAAGCCGGTATAGAAGCAGCACTGCGCGCTGGTTTCGACTCAATCGAACATGCCATGTGGGCCGATAAAGGCACCATGAAGCTCTTCAAGGAAACCGGTGCATGGATGATTCCCACGGTCTATCCAATCACCGCCGTCGGTGATACACCCGAAAAAATGAAACAGGGGCCGTTCAAGGACATGCCGCCGCCGATCATGGCGAAACTGTTACGACTCGGCAGGCAACCCAAGGATATGACCCGTCTTGCCCACAGCATGGGCGTCAAGATTGCGCTGGGTACAGACTCCGGCGTATCGCCCCACGGCGAAAATGCCAATGAATTTATCGAATACGTCAATGCCGGCATGTCAGAAATGGAAGCGTTGATGACGGGCACGGTCAACGCGGCAGAAGCCGGTGGCATCACCGACCGTGCCGGTTCAATTGAGCCGGGCAAGGCGGCCGATATCGTAGCGATGGCGCAAAGCCCGCTCGAGGATATAAGTGCGGTACTCCGAGTGCAATTCATCATGCGCGATGGCGTCGTATTCAAGCAGCAGCACTAATGTTCCTCCAATTTGACATGATCTACTGCGGAAATTCCAATCGGCTCCTTAACTGGAAAACTTAATTATGAATGCCGTAACCTTCACCCGAATTCTCAGCGTATCCGTTGTTGCCACAGCTTTTACTTGTATGTTGGGTGCCTCTGCCGACGGTCTGTTGATTGAAAATGTGACCTTGATCGATGGAACCGGGCGCCCACCCGTGGCCCGGGCCAGTGTGTTGATCGACGGTGAGCGGATTCGCCTGATTTCACGACACTCGATTGATCCACCGGCCAATACGCAACGCATTGATGGCACAGGCAAGTACCTGATTCCTGGCCTGATGGATTTACACATTCATTTGCAAGGTGGTGTCGAGGTCACTCCGGAAGGCTTGTTGGCGACAAACGACAACAAGTCCAAGGGCATTCGTGCTTTGCATAGCTATCTGTATGCAGGGGTCACATCCGTCTACGATGCCGGCAACGTACCAGACTACATCCTGGCGCTGAGAGACGAGGAGCGCAGCGGCAAATTGCTCAGCCCGCGTATCTTTGCCACCGGTGGAATTGTGACCTATCCGGGCAGCCATGGCAGCAACGACTTCAGCACCCTGGTCGAAAGCTGGCCGGAGGCGGTACCCGCACTGGATGCACACATCGAGCGTGGGCCGGATATTCTGAAGCTCACGTTCGAGGAACGCGGTTGGGGAGCGCGGCCAATGATCCCCATCTTGCCCGTGGACCTGATGCAACGGATTATCCAATATTACAACGATCACGGTATCCGCACGACAGTCCATACATCAAGCGAATACCGGGCGCGACAGGCCATATTCGCGGGTATAGATACGCTGGCCCACCCGATTATCCAGGGGCCGGTCAGCGACGACTTCGCAAGATTGATGGGCGCCAAGAAAATCCCGATGGTCACGACGTTAACGATTGGTGATAACTACAGCCGGCTGGCTGAGCATCCGGAGTATCTGGATGAGCCACTCTATCAGGCAATCCTGACGAATGATGAAATAAAGACTCTCAAGACAGAAAAACGTAAGGAATACCAAGAGAGAAAATGGACTTGGTGGATGCAAATCATGACCACGATCGCACAAGATAATGTACGCAAAATACATGAGGCCGGTGGCATATTGGTCGCAGGTACGGACCAGACGACGGGACCGGCTTTACACCGTGAACTGGAGCTGTTAGCTGATGCCGGGATTCCCCCATCCGACATCATTCGCATTGCAACGCTAAATGGGGCGGTTTTTCTCGGCAAAGAAAGAGATCTGGGCTCAATCGAGGAAGGCAAGATTGCTGACCTGGTGTTATTGGCCGCAGATCCTACGACGGACATCAACCATACCAAGCAAATTGTTCAGGTCATCAAGGGCGGCCGGTTGATCAATCGCTCCGAACTGAATTTGCCGATCAACGAGTGATTCAAGCGTAAAACTTCAGATACAGGAAATAGGCGGAAAAAGCAGTCATCCAAATCACACCGACGACGCTCAGCGCCAGTAAGCCCCGGCCTGGCCGGGAAATTGACGGAAATTGCGAGCTGGTCATAACGCGATGATTCAACCACGCAATGATCGGAGCGAACAGGAATAATATGGTAGATGCAATATCGATGACGAGTTTCAGCGATGTCACAAACAAATACAAAATGAGTATCGAGCCCACCACCAGTATAATTAACGTAGATCTGTACACTGTTTTATTGACCGACGCTGTTTTCAATGCGTCCGACGGCGACTCCTGCCCGGTATATATTTTAAGCAAGGCTACCGCGGCGCGTGGATATCCATCCAGACCTGCCAACACCGTTGAGAACATCACCGCAACCGCGACAATCCCGATCAGCGCCCCGCTCCATTCACCAAGAGATTGTTTGTACAAGTCGATCAATTGGGCTGCAAAGCCTGCCGCGCCGGATTCAAATTGTATTCCTGAGTTGTGCATGACTCCGGTGCCCAGCAATACAAAGCACATGGCGAGCACGAAGGCGCCGACATAGCCGATATGAAAATCCAGCAGAGATTCACTCAGCGTCGGTCGGTAACCACTGTCCTGCGCCTTGGCCACGGACCACAAAGAGTGCCAGACCGATATATCGACCGAGGAAGGCATCATACCGAGCAACGCGACAATGAAGAACACATCTGTGCTGACCATTCCCCTGGGCATTATCGTTGCGGATACCGCCCAGTCTATTTTTGGTATAACCAGCGCAGTGGCAACCAGCGTGGCGATGGCAAGGACCACCATAAGCGCCTTGACCAGTCGTTCCAGCAGGTGATAACCACCAGCGATCAGAATCAAGGTGCAAGTTGCCAGGATGATAATCGAAATGCCCAGCGTACCCATCTGCAATCCGAACGCGACCTTTGCCAGGCCAGCCGTAATAAGCGTAACGGCTGGAAGCGCGGCGAACATAGTGCCCAGCGCAATGACGATGTAGATCGCAACCGCCCATTTCCCCTGGTTTCTGTACCCGTGCAGAAGAGAATTACCGGTGATGCACGCATATTGTGCGCCAAACCGGAACGCCGGGTATTTTGCGATATAGGTGATCAAGATCAGAAACACCAGAGCCAAGCCGTAATTTGCGCCGGCTCGTGTCGACTGCACCAAGTGAGAGGCACCTACCGCGGTTGCCGCATACAAAATGCCCGGACCAATCGCTTTCAATATACTGCCCTGTTTCCCCGTCACAATTGGTTCTTCCGAAGTGCGGCTTTGCCCACTGGTATACGGTAACAAAGCATGCTGACCGCATCAACGAAGAAACCAGGTCCCGATGAATAAAACAGCGAACAGCATGACGCAGGCGCTAAGCGAGTTAAAGTGTCTCTTGGGCGACAGACTGAGCACCAACTTGACGGTGCGCGATCATCATTCACGCGATGAATCATGGCATGAGGGGCGGCCTCCCGACGCCGTTTGCTTTGTGAGCGGTATAAACGAAGTTTCCAGGACAATGGAAATTTGTTCCAGGCACAAGATTCCCGTCATCCCTTTTGGTGCCGGTACCGGCTTGGAGGGCGGCACTGTCGCTCATAAAGGCGGCATTTGCATCAACGTTTCAAATATGAATTCCATTATTCAGGTCAATTTAGAGGATATGGATTGCGTCGTGCAGCCAGGAGTCACACGCAAGCAACTAAACTGCTATTTGCACGACAGTGGACTGTTTTTCCCGATTGATCCGGGCGCCGATGCCTCTCTTGGCGGAATGGCAGCTACCCGCGCATCAGGCACCAACGCCGTGCGTTATGGGACCATGCGGGAAAACGTATTATCGCTCAAAGTAGTCATGGCCAACGGCAGTATCGTCACTACAGGCCGTCGCGCCAGAAAGTCCGCGGCAGGATACGACCTGACTCATCTGTTTATCGGATCCGAAGGAACACTGGGAATAATCGTAGAACTAAGCTTACGCCTGCACGGCAGGCCTGAGGCAATTTCGTCCGCAAGGGTTTACTTCGACGATATTGACGGCGCTGTCAATACAGCGATTCAGACCATACAGTACGGAATTCCGATCGCGCGGGTGGAACTTCTCGATGCGGCGCAAATGAGAGCAATCAACCAGTATTCCAAGACCCGTTATGCGGAAAAGATTGCGCTGTTTCTCGAGTTTCACGGCAGCCATGCGTCGGTAAAAGAACAGGCGAAAACCGTTGGTGAGATCTGCGCAGATCTTGGAGGTTCCGAATTCGAATGGACGACCTATGAAGAACAACGCCGCGAAATGTGGGACGCTCGTCACTCAGCCGCTTATGCTGCCATGGCTGTCAAACCTTCTGCAAAAGTATATGTAACCGACGTCTGTGTACCGCTATCGAGGCTGTCGGATTGTATTCGCGAGACCCGCGAGGATATTGAGATAAGCACCAATGTGCCAACATTTCTGCTTGGACATATCGGCGACGGACACTTTCACTATGTCTTTCTAGTCGATCCCGATGATCCGTCGGAATTTGAACGGATACTGCAACTGAGTGAGAGAATGGTGCAGCGGGCTATCCGCATGGGCGGTACCTGTACCGGCGAACATGGTATCGGGCTGGGCAAGCAGAAATATTTGCAGCTTGAATTCGGGGAAACAGGAGTCGAGTTGATGCGGACACTAAAGCTTGCGATGGACCCTCACAATCTAATGAATCCCGGCAAGCTGGTGGACGGCGGCTAACCGCCGCTGATCCTTGGTATTAACTGGTGCGCCAGGCTTGGGTGCTGCGGGTGATGCCTCGGGTGAGTATGACGTGGAGGATGCGGGCGCCGGCGCAGGTGTAGGCGATCATCATCGCCATGGCGGCGGCGAAGGGCAGCTCGCCCTGATCGTCCATGTTGAGCACCGCGACCGAGGCCAGGGTGGTGTCCGTGGAATAGAGAAAGACCACCGCCGAGACCGTGGTCATGGCGTTGAGGAAGAGATACATGGAGATATCGAGGATCGCCGGCAGGCAGACGGGAACGGTGATGCGGGCGAAGGTTCGATAGAACGGCGCCTTCAGGGAGGAGGCGACGGATTCGAACTCCGGGTCGATCTGCTTGAGCGCGGTGACCGCCGTCAGAT
>JADFKH010000203.1 GCA_022565025.1 Pseudomonadota bacterium | reverse complement strand
GGACCTCCTGTGGATCAATACCGGTTTCCTGGTGCTCGCCAGTGTTGCCTATCAATGGACACGCGGGCAGGCCATCAAGGGACATGACCCGGCGGTGAAAGTCGGCCTGTTGGCGTCCGGCATCCTGTCAATTCTGTTTTTGGGCGGACAATTCGTTGCGTGGCAGCAACTCAACGGGGCTGGTTATTATCTATCGAGCAACCCCGCCAACGCATTTTTCTACCTCCTGACCGCCGTGCATGGAATACACCTTCTCGGGGGTCTGTATGTCTGGGCACGTTCGACAATGAAGGTCTGGGGCGGCGGCGAGGCGGATACGGTTCGACTGAGTATCGAATTGTGTACCGTGTACTGGCATTTCCTGCTGCTTGTGTGGGTGATGCTCTTTGGTTTGCTCTTATCCACTTGATTAAGGATCGGGTTTTATGTCGGAAGCTGCAATGACAAGTACGGGCGAGGTTCTGCAAGGTGGTTTGAAGGGGGTCGTCGAAGATTTCTCGACCGACAAGCAGACATTCCATGTGCCCTGGGGCAAGGCCATGATGTGGATCTTCCTCCTGAGCGACACGTTCATCTTCAGTTGCTTCCTGATTTCGTACATGACCGTGCGCATGTCTGCGACGGATCCATGGCCGATACCGAGCGAAGTGTTTGCATTGAGTTTTGGCGGCGACCCGATCCCGCTGGTTCTCATCGCCATCATGACGTTCATCCTGATTACCTCCAGTGGCACCATGGCGCTGGCGGTCAATATGGGCTACCGCAAGAAGCGCAAGTTAACCTTCTGGCTGATGATTGCGACGGCCGCACTCGGTGCTTCATTTGTCGGCATGCAGGCGTTCGAGTGGACCAAACTGATCGTGGACGAAGGCGTGCGTCCTTGGAGCAACCCGATGGGGGCCGCTCAGTTCGGCTCAACCTTTTTCATGATCACGGGCTTCCATGGCTTGCACGTATCCGCCGGCGTCATATATTTGCTGGTTATCGGCTTCCGCGTCAAGAATGGCTTCTATGAAAGACGCGGTGGAAATTATGAGATCGTCGAGATCGTGGGTCTCTACTGGCATTTCGTTGACCTGGTATGGGTATTCATTTTCGCTTTCTTCTATCTTTGGTAAAGGCCGGCAGGAGTTAAACGGTATGGCGAGTTCTGAGGGGCAACAGCATCCATTGAGCATCTATTTCTGGATCTGGGGGTTGTTGTTTGTGGTCAGTAGTTTTTCCTACATGGTTGATTATCTGAATTTCCAGGGCACGATCCGCTGGACGCTGATCATCGTGTTCATGTTCGTTAAGGCCGGTTTTATCGTCGGTATTTTCATGCACATGGGCTGGGAACGGCTTGCCTTGAGAGCAGCGATTTTATTACCACCCATCGCGATCTTGGTCTTTATCGCCTTGATGTCGATTGAAGCGGACCATACGTTCCTGACTCGGATCGAATTTTTTGGCGAGAGTGATTTCATGGCGGAGTCACCGCATCACTAGGGGGTGAGCGAAAAGATAATAAAACCCGGCCTTTGAGTCGGGTTTTTTTTGCCTGGGACCACGGTATGGCGAGCGGGACGTTGAGATCATGCCTGAGACACGCCGCAAGTACGTCCATGTAGGCTCGGAGCCCGCGTCCATGCGGGCTACGGTCTCAGGCATGATCTCAACGTCCCGCTCGCCATACCGCATACATTTGGGGTCGCTCTCCGTTCTACCGTTATGGCTTGGCTTGAATTAGACTGGATATCCATCGTTGGAGGCATTTCTTGCCGGTAGGTCAAAGAAAATGACGCGAGCAATTATTCTGGTACTGGATTCTCTGGGCATTGGCGCGACTGCCGATGCCGACAAGTTCGGTGATGTGGGCGCGAACACGCTGGGTAGTATTGTTCGTGAGCGAGCTGCTACAAGACCGTTGGAGTTGCCCAATTTGGCCAGGCTTGGGCTCTTTCATGCGGCCGCCGAGAGTTCTGCTGAGTTTCCCGGTGAGTGTATTGACGAAGCGGAGGTCACTGGAGCTTATGGTTTTGCGAAAGAGTTGAGCAGTGGTAAAGACACTCCGAGTGGGCACTGGGAGATTGCTGGTGTGCCGGTGCTTTTTGATTGGGGCTACTTCACCGAGAAGACGAATACGTTTCCTCCTGACTTGCTGGACAAATTGATTGAGCGAGGCAATCTGCCCGGGGTACTTGGAAACTGCCATGCGTCCGGAACCACCATCATCGCTGATCTCGGTGAGGAGCACATGCGCACAGGCAAGCCGATCGTTTATGCATCGGCGGACAGTGTGTTTCAGATCGCCTGTCATGAAGAATCATTCGGGCTCGAGAAACTGTATGAGCTTTGTGATATCGCTCGCGAGCTGGTCGATGAGTACAACATAGGTCGTGTCATCGCGAGACCGTTTGTCGGCGCGAATGCCGCCGACTTCGTTAGAACCGGAAATCGCAAGGATCTGACGGTTCTCCCGCCCGCGCCGACGGTCCTGGATAAACTGGCCGCAAGCGGTGGCGAGGTGATCAGTGTCGGCAAGATATCGGACATTTACGCGCATCAGGGTATTACGCAGAAGATCAAGGCGAATGGCAATGCGGCTTTATTTGATGCAACGCTGGGTGCAATCCGCACTGCGCCCGATCGCTCCATCGTGTTTACGAATTTTGTGGATTTTGATATGTTGTATGGACACCGTCGTGACGTTGACGGATATGCAGAGGCGCTGGAGTATTTTGATCGGCGGCTGCCGGAATTGATTGAGCTCCTGGGCCCGGATGACCTGCTCATACTGACGGCAGATCATGGTTGTGACCCCACCTGGCCAGGATCTGATCACACGCGGGAGCACATTCCGGTCCTCGTGTCGGGTGGCGGCATGCAACCCGGTTCTCTCGGGCAGCGGGAGTCCTTTGCAGACATTGGCCAGAGCCTGGCAAGTTTCTTTGGTCTATCAGCGATGGACTACGGCACCAGTTTTATTACGGCGCGCTGAGTGCCGCAGCGATCCCGGACGACATGACTCACAAGTCCAGGCTCGTCTGCCGGGTCTTCATTTTCACTTTGATGCCTGCAACAGTCAGTGCGGGTGACCTGCGGCCCTTCACCACGGACGGATGAAGTACGTTTCCGGATGGAACCTCCGAGCACCCGTCATTGTGGTCGGGTTGCTGCTTTCACTCGCGGACCGATCCAGGTACCTGAACCATCACCGCGTTCGCATGCACAGGTAGTAGGTGCTGGCGGCCGTGAAGGCACCGACGAACCAGGCGTAGTCGTATAACTGCACGAGAAATTGCGGCGCATTGTCTATGACATGAATGGCCGTCAGGAAGCCAGGCAAACTCGGTGCAATACCCAGGGCCAGGGCCAGCAGGGCATATGGGTTCCACCCGCGATAATACTCGTACTCTCCGTTTCGCTGGTAAAGCGCCGCAACATTGAGACGGCAACGCCGAACGAAGAAATAGTCCGCGACCAGAATTCCAGCGATCGGGCCCAACAATGACGAGTAGCCGACCAGCCAGATAAATAAATAGGCACCGGCAGACTCCAGTAACTTCCACGGCATGATCGCAATGCCCAGGCCGGCAGTGATGAAGCCCCCCAGCCTGAAGGAAATACGTTTTGGTGCGAAGTTGCTGAAGCCGTTGGCCGGCGCAACGACATTGGCCGCGAGATTGGTCGTTAATGTTGCTATCAGGAGAAACACCAGTCCGAGAATGGCGGCTGTGCCACCCATTCGACCGGCCAGCACCACCGGGTCCCAGATTATTTCTCCAAATACAACCAACGTTGTTGAGGTCACTGCAACGCTGACAAATGCCAGCAGGGCCATCGGTACAGGCAGGCCAAGAGCCTGGCCAATGATCTGGTCACGCTGGCTGCGGGCGTAGCGCGTGAAGTCCGGGATATTCAGTGACAGCGTGGCCCAGAAACCAACCATCGCGGTCAGGCTTGGCCAGAACACCCGCCAAAACTCGCCCACCCGTGAACCACCTGCGACGAACTCTGAGGGCTGAGTGAGCAATGTGCCGAAGCCGCCACCGTTCATGTAGGCCCAAACCAGCAAGGCAAGTGCGGCCAGGATTAAAAATGGTGCAGCCAGCGTTTCGAGCCAGCGTATGGATTCAATGCCCTTGGCGATAAAGTAGACCTGAGCTGCCCAAAATATCAGGAAACAAACGAGTTGTGCCGCATCAATGTCGATGAACGGCAGTGGTTCTCCAATAAAAGCGCTGCCGCTTATGGCGCTCAATATCTGGTAGATGGCAAAACCGCCCACCCAGGTTTGAATACCGAACCAGCCGCATGCAACCAGGCCGCGTAGCATTCCGGGAAGGCGTGCACCGATGGTGCCGAACGATGATCGCAGCAAGACAGGAAAAGGGATGCCGTAACGTGTGCCGGCATGCCCGATAAGCAGCATTGGAGCAAGCACGATGAGGTTGCCAAGCAACACGGTCATCATCGCCTGTGACGCCGACATTCCTTGCGCGATGAGTCCGGACGCCAGCAGGTATGCTGGCACACAAACGGCCATTCCCACCCAAAGGGCCGAAATATTTACCCACGTCCAGTTGCGTTGTGACTCATCGACCGGTGCAAGGTCGGCATTCCACAGTTGCGAGTCCTCATTTATGGGTTCGTCACTGTTGGCGACCGTCGCATTATTATTCAAGTTATTGTCCTGCCTGAATTTATTGGAAGAAATTTTCCTGAAAAGTGTCGCACACGGCGACGCTAGCGTATAAGGCAGAAAGGGTCAAGAATGCCCGATTCGGCTTTTTTTGGTCGTCACCATTGTCGCCGGTCAGCCGGCTTGACTACTGATTACGTTTGGCGAGCGCCGACTGAATACGGCCACCCAATTCCCTGGCTTCTTGCGCGACCCTTGCCGTTTCAATCGTGAGCATTTTTCGATCGTGCATCAGAAGTTTTCCAGCCACGATCACGGACAGCACATCCTGTTCATCCGTGACGTAAACCAGGTGCGACACAAC
>JADFKH010000202.1 GCA_022565025.1 Pseudomonadota bacterium | reverse complement strand
TTTAAAATGGTCGGTAAGGTATTGAATACGACCGGTCAGCAAGGCCACCTGAACTTCCGGTGAGCCGGTATCATTTTTTGAACGAGCGTAGTCGCTTACTATTTTTGCTTTTACTTTTGCATCAAAAGACATGGTTCCTTCTCCATATCTAGAGCCACGAAGTCTTTGGAAAAACCCGCCAGGCCAATTGAGCCCTGGCGAAATTGGGTCTTTGCAAAAACTTCGGAGCCCCGGTTAAATCAGCCGCACAGTCTAATGCGGTAACACTCTGCGAACAAGGTTTATTTTACCAGATTTCTAAAGATTGAACAGGCGTTTGGGGTGAACCTGGTGGTCGTCGCGTACTTCACCCAGACCGAGGATTTCACCGCTGAGGGCATAAACCCGGACCTTGCCACGGTGTGTTTCCTGGACGGGTGCGGGATTGCCATGTGTGAATCTCACTTGTTCCTCCCCACTCAGCTGAATCATGGGCCAGCTTTCCAATCCCGTGTCCAGAGGCAGTAACAGCGAGTCCTGTTGCCCCGCTAGCGCTGTCCGCTCCAGTTCATCGAGACTGATCATGTCCGCCTCGCGAAACGGTTCCACATCCAGCCTGCGCAGGGCCTGAAGGTGCGCACAGGTTCCTAGTTTTCCAGCGATATCTTCGGCCAATGTACGCACGTATGTTCCCTTGGAGCAATGCACCCTGAAAATCAGCAGCGGCTCATCCCAAGCGACCAACTCCAGGTCATGAATGATCACTGTGCGAGACTTTCGTTCCACCTCGATGCCGTCACGAGCAAATTTGTACAACGGCTGGCCCTGGTGCTTCAGGGCTGAATACATGGGAGGGACCTGTTCGATAGCGCCCCGGAAGGACTCGAACGCAGCATCAATAGCCTTTGCTGTAAGGGCGGGCACGGACATTTGCCTTACGACATCACCCTCGGTATCCCCGGTCGCCGTAGTCTGACCAAGCCGTGCCGTTGCGAGGTAACGTTTTGAGGCCTCCAGCATGAATCCAGCTGTCTTGCTAGCCTCACCAAGACAAATGGGCAGCATGCCAGTGGCAAAAGGATCGAGGCTGCCGGTATGGCCCGCCTTACGGGCAGTGAATAACCACCGTACTTTCTGCACGGCCTGGCTGGATGAATATCCAAGCGGTTTGTCCAGCAGAATGATGCCGTGGATGTCCCTGCCTTTTCTGCGTCGGGCCACTAGTACTCCACTAATCCCCGGTATCGTTCTCATCGTATTGATGGTGTTCGTGATCGGCCGCCACGGCCGCCTCGATCAGGCTGTCCATGCGCTGCCCGGTCTCCACCGAAGCATCATGATGAAAATGCAGTTCGGGTACTGAACGAATTCGCATTTCCTGGCCAAGACGGCTGCGCAGGAACCCCGCGGCTCTTTTCAGTGCCTTCAGACTGGAACCCGCCTTCTCACTCTCGAACACGGTGACAAAAACTTTCGCGTGGGCCAGATCGCGGGATACCTCAACATCAGAGAGGCTGATGAATCCCACTTCGGGATCCCTCAACTCCATCTGGATCAGCTTAGCCAACTCCCGTCGAAGAGAACCGGCTACGCGATCTGACCTGTTGAATTCACGAGGCATTTTACAATGTCCTGGCCACTTCGATGCGCTCAAAGCATTCGATATGATCACCAGGCTTGATGTCGTTATACATCTTCACGCCGATACCACATTCTGTACCGGACTGGACTTCTTTGACATCGTCCTTGAAACGCCGCAGTGATTCCAGTTCACCTTCAAAGATAACGACGTTGTCGCGCAACACACGAATCGGGTTACTGCGTTTGACCGCCCCTTCTACTACCAGGCAGCCGGCAATGGCGCCCAGCTTGGAGGAACGGAAAACGTCTTTTACCTCGGCAAGGCCAAGGATCTGTTCCCTGATCTCGGTTCCAAGCATGCCGGAAATTGCTTTCTTTACTTCGTCGATCGCGTTGTAGATTACGCTGTAATAGTGAAGGTCCAGCTCATGTTCCTGGATGGCCCTGCGGGCTGATGCATCCGCACGCACATTGAAACCGATGATGATGGCACTGGATGCATAGGCGAGCGAGGCATCGTTCTCGGTAATGGCGCCGACACCCGAAGCAACGATGTTGACTTTCACCTCATCGTTGCCAAGTCTGGTCAGCGCGTCACGCAGGGCTTCCACGCTGCCCTGCACGTCTGCACGGATCAACAGGTTGACCGTGGTTTGTTCCTCCTTACCCATGTTTTCGAACAGGTTCTGCAGTTTGGCGGCCTGCTGGTGGGCCAGCCTGCTTTCACGCTGCCGGTCTTTCCTTTGGGCCGCCGCTTCCCTGGCTTTGCGCTCGTTGGCGACAGCCAGGAATTCATCTCCGGCCATTGGAACACCGGAAAGTCCCTGCACCACTGCAGGCATCGAGGGGCCGCCAGACAGGATGGTGTCTCCTTGCTCATCGAACATGGCGCGCACGCGCCCGTATTCCTGGCCGGCCAGGATCATGTCACCGAGTTTCAGGGTGCCCTGCTGAATCAACAGCGTGGCGATGGGGCCACGGCCCTTGTCCAGACTGGCCTCAATCACGACACCCCGCGCCTGCGCGTCCTCAACTGCCTTGAGTTCCATGACCTCGGCTTGCAGCAGGATGCTTTCCAGCAAGTCGTCAATCCCTTCACCTGTTTTGGCGGAGACATTCACAAAGATGTCTTCACCACCCCAGTCATCGGGAATGACTTCTTCCTTGGACAACTCGGTGCGCACCCGGTCGGGATCTGCATCGGGCTTGTCGATCTTATTCACCGCTACGATGATCGGTGTTTCAGCCGCCCTGGCGTGTTGAATGGCTTCCTTGGTCTGGGGCATGACACCGTCTTCCGCCGCCACCACCAGGATCACGATATCCGTGGCCTGCGCACCGCGGGCGCGCATGGCTGTGAATGCCGCGTGACCCGGTGTATCAAGAAAGGTGATCATGCCGCGCTCGGTTTCAACACTGTAGGCGCCGATATGCTGCGTGATTCCACCCGCTTCTGAGGCTGCAACCTGTGACTTGCGGATGTAATCCAGCAATGAGGTTTTGCCATGGTCCACGTGACCCATCACGGTTACCACCGGCGGACGTGTTACTGCTTCGCCGGTAGCATCCTCATCTTCGACCATCAATTCGCTTTCTACATCTTTATCTTCGGCCAGCTTGGCCGTGTGGCCCATTTCCTCGACCACGAGGATCGCGGTGTCCTGATCCAGAGACTGATTGATGGTCACCATCATCCCCATCTGCATCAGAACCTTGATCACCTCACCCGCTTTCACCGCCATCAATTTGGCCAGGTCAGCAACGATAATGGCTTCGGGAACCGCTATTTCGCGGGTAACCGGCGCGGTGGGACGTGAGAACCCATGCACTGAGGGTTGCGAGGAAGAACGCCGCACACGACTGCTGGGTTTACGGCGTCGCACAACCGCGCCACCGGCGACATGCAGCTCTTTACGACCGTATCGGGTGGAAGGCCTGGCTTTTGCCCTGGATTTTTCCTGATCGCGACGGCGCTGCTCCTCGGCCACTTTGCGGTGACGATCTTGTTCTCGCTTGCGCTCCTCATCTTCCGCCTGGCGCTGGGCAGCTTCCTGCTGAACTCTTTCTTCGGCCTCCTTACGGGACTTCTCCTCAGCTTCTTTACGAGCTACCTCTTCAGCAGCCTCGAGTACTGCCTCGGCTTTTGCCTGAATTCGTTTCTCGGCGACTTCCTGACGGGCTTTTTCTTCAGCCTCGCGCTGGACGCGTGACTCCTCCAGGATTCTCCTGGCCTCCTCGCGATTAGCGTCATCAGTGCCTAATTGTTCCTGTACAACTTCACGCTTGACATAGGTTCGACGCTTGCGTACTTCTACATTGACCGTCCGGGAGGATGCCCTGGGGCCACTGCCGGCTACACGCAGTTCGCTGATTGTTTTCATTCGCCACTTACTTGTGGCTCTGCCTGCGGACAGCAAAAGCTGTGCTAATAAATTAGCCAGATTTCCAAGACCAATTTGACTGGGTAGAAAATTGCTTTCCGGCATACTCGCCCTCCATGGCAAAAACCGGCAATAGCTTGCCTGGTGCTGGCAATAAGTCTGAGACAGTTTTGACTGCAGCGGACAACCTATCGGTTAAATCCCTCGAAGATCGCAGCCATGTCGGCTCGGTATCATCCAGTGGGTCGGGCAGTACCGGCACCATCACTTCTTCTAATTCAGCAGTTACTGTGGAGTCGATCGACTCTGCAGGCAATAAAGAATCGGGACAGATTGACGATAGTTTCAAGGTTGATTACGAGGAAAATCGCCGTGAAGCCGTAGCTTCGGCGGTGGCCCGATTAAATGACTATGTGCAAAAAGTGCAACGGGACCTGGAGTTTTCAGTAGATGAACAGGCAGGGGTCTATGTCGTGAAGGTGATCGATCGAAGTTCAAGAGAGGTAGTACGACAAATCCCCAGTGAAGAGGCGCTCGAATTGGCACGCAAATTGAATGATCAGGAACCACTAAGACTGTTTAGTGCGCAAGTCTAGGCCGTGGTTTCCCCTGGCAGGGATCGCCTGAGGGTGCCTTTCTGAAAATTTCGGGAAGGCCGGGGTAGGTGAGTCTTGTTGCTGGCATTAAACATCAAGGAGGCAGATTCAGGTTCCAGCTCCGTAGTGACCCGAAAAATCGGGTTACCGCAGAGCTGGTGGGCAGAAGGAAGTAACTCAGCGCGGGGGTGACCGGCAGGGCGACCAGCAGCGACGCCGCCATCGCGCCCAGAGTCGCGTTCTTGGAGCCGCCGACCTCCACAGAGCCAGACAGGCGCCTACCACCTTCGAGGACGAGCGTCTGCTCGCGCAGCTTGAGGGTCATCAGCCCCTGATGTTACACCCCGGGCGGGCCGGATGGCCCACGCGGGGTCCGCCGGCGGCGCTTCTCGACCGCCCGAAGGCGCAGGAGCGACCGCTGTAGCGAGGCGGCGGCGGCCACCAGCTCTTCGGTGTC
>JADFKH010000201.1 GCA_022565025.1 Pseudomonadota bacterium | reverse complement strand
GATAACAACCACCAGCAGGCCCATCGTGATGTGGTCCAGTTTGTGGCCGGTATCGCCGGTTATGGACTGGCTCCGATCGACTTCAGATGTTTTCCTGAATCCATCAGGGGTAATCTCGAAGGACCAGGAGAAATACATCACGATGGGGAAGCCGGCAAGCAAGGCGGTGATAAACAGGTTCATCACCCAGGCCGGTGTTGCAAAGTTATCCGCGGTAATACCACCTATTTGGACCAATACCCAGGCAGCAATGGCATAGGCAACAGCGACCCGGAATACATTGCGACGTTTCATTTCACCGAGGACTTTCATGGCTACCTCCTTTTCTCACCGGTGTCGCTTCATCATCGCGATAAATTCAGGATCTTCGCGGACGCCATCAAACGCCGGATCCAGGTCAACCGTGTAAACCGATGTACGACTCGGTGGCGAAAACAAAGGCTCCAGCATTTCGATCGCCTCAGCTGGCATGCCGGCAATACCGTAGGTCCGTGCGTAGTCGAGTTTGAACAGGAATTCTTCGAGCTTGTCTTCCGGTATTGAAGCCATCGATTTGTGTACACGACTCCTGACGTTTTCGGGGTTTGGATCATTAATGGCGCTTATCTTTGCTTCGGCCAGATCAATGCGGTAGTCGTCCCCGAATTCAGACCGCAAACCCTGCAAGCGAAACAGGGCTGCATTTGCCGCGGCCCTGGCATCATCTTCGCGACCCATGAAATGCAGAGTCTCTGCTGCCCAGTTTTCCCTGAGTATGATGCGCCCACGCTGGATTTCCAATTCATCCGGCAGATTCCGGGCTGCTTCCAATGCTTCTTCAAAACGCCTGCCGAACATGCGTGCGATCATGAAAGCCTCTACATGATCGAATTCTTCAGAATGTTGTGCGCCGATGGTCAGTTGGATGGCAGACTCCACATTGCCGGATTCCTGCAGTGCAAGAAAAGCCTGGTAGGCCTTGCTGTAGAAATTGTCCGGATCGATGGCCCGTGCCTGCTCAATTGCCGTGCGGGCTTCATCGTAACGGTGCAGGTAAAGGAAGGTCATGCCATATTCGGTCCAATTGTTAGGCATCCTTGGGTCCAGCTTAAGCGCCTGCTGCATCGAGTCAAGCGCCTGCTCCCATAAGCCCGCCCGGCGTGAGGCATAGCCGCGCCACATGTGGGCCTCGTCGTTTCCGGGCATCAATTCGATGGCTTTTTCAAGGTTGTACAATGCCCGCTCGTAATCCAGGTGGCCCCAATACCAGTAAAAACCTTCGGCCATGTACAACTCGGCAAAGTCCGCATCGATGCTCCTGGCGCGATCAATGGCTTCACGCGCCAATTCACGATTAAGCGGTTCGCTGCCATGAAACCAGTAGTTGGTCATATGTACACCGGCCAGGCCGATCCACGCCAGCGCGAATTGCGGGTCCAGAACCAGCGCTTCCTTGTACAGTTCAAGCGCGGTTTGAAAGTCTCTCACGGTTGCGTCAAGCCCAAAACGCCTGGCCTGCAGATACAGGTCGTAGGCCGCAACATTGTCCGTGGGCACATCGGCTACGCTGGCCAGCTCGGAATCGGTGAGCGTCGCTCTAAGCGCGCTGGCAATGGCTTGTGCGATCTCGGATTGAATATCGAACAGGTTGCTGGTGGTCAGCTCGCGGTCATAGGTTTCGGCCCACAGGTGTTCGTCGGTGTAGGCATCGATCAACTGCACATTGATCCGCACACGATCACCTGCGCGTTGCACAGAGCCTTCGATCACATTTGCGACGCGTAATTCCTGTGCGATCTCACGCAGGTTTTTGGTGGTGTCACGGTATTCCATGACCGAGGTTCGCGAGATGACGCTGAAGGCTTCGATCTTGGACAACTGGGTCAGCAGATCATCGTGAATACCGTCGGTAAAATAAGCGTCTTCCGCATCGGCGCTGCGGTTTGCAAAGGGCAGGACGGCGATGGAAATTTTATCAATATCCATCGCGGCGTCGTTAATTCCAGTGGCGGGCGCTTCAAGTACGAACGTATCACTCGTAACTTCGGCATAAGCTGCTTCGTACTGTGCCGTTTTCTGCTCAAAGCGTGCTTCCCAGATAAAATAGGCCAGCGACAGTCCAAGCAACACCATGATGGTGTAGTCCAGCTTGCGGCCGGTCTTTGGTGTAATGGAGTCCTTGCGCTCCACATCCTTTTCCCGCTTGATGCCTTCCGGTGTCAGCTCAAAAGCCCAGGCCATGATCAAGGCCGGAATAAAACCCACCACCAGAATCAGCAGGATCAGTTTTGGTGCCCATTCAGGCAGCGCCAGAATTTCCGCAACCACATCGGTGAGTTGCATTAGAATCCAAGTCGTCACTGCGTAAGCGATGCCGACCTTAACGACATTACGGCGTTTGAGTTCTTGCAAAAAGCTCATGTCATTTTTGCGCCTGAATGATCACAACTAAACATCCGCGTTCTTAGAACGCGGACTTGCCCTTAGCCCCCTCAAAGGGGGCTTGAAAAGCCAGCCCTCTGAGAAGGCTGGCCGATGTGTTGTCCCAGTTTTCACTATTTCCTGAAATTTATCTCTTGTTGCCGGAGTTCTTGCTTTTCCTGATATTTTACATACTTGCGTATGATCTCAGCATCAACTCCCACCGTATCCACACAGTATCCCTTGGCCCAGAAGTGGTTGCCCCAGTACGGCCTTTGTCGAAGCTGCGGGAATCTACTGAATAACCTCAGGGCCGTTCGACCCTTGACCACCCCCATCAGCTTCGATATCGATACCTTGGGTGGCACCTTCACCAATAGGTGCACATGGTCCGGCTGGATGTTTAACTCCACAACCTGGCACCGCAACTGGCTACAGAACACCTCAATACTATTGTGTACCTCCTGACCAATCACACCCTGCAACACCCGGTACCGGTATTTGGGTACCCATACTATGTGATACTGGCAATGCCATAGCACATGCGTTAACTTTTCAAATCTGCTCATGTTATTTCCTTTGTTGACGTTGTGGGGACAACTCAACTTAGGTTTTAACATGAGCGCTAATTCATGACAGGCTAAGCCAGCCATTCATGACCACGTCCTTAGGACGTGGATTTTCAGGATGCATTAAAAAGTTCATGGATAAAGATTTGCCTCCCGCAGCAATTCGATGAAACGCGGATCGTCGCGAATGAAGTCGTAAAGCGGGTTGATCTTCATGCTCAGCACACTGCGTGAGCCGGCACGTTCATCCAGCGCCACCCGGAGTTCTGCCAGTGCTGATTCAGCATCACCACCGGCTGCATAGACCTGACCCAGGTTTTCTGTGCCGATAGAGAGATTGGCCAGCAGTTCAGCCGGAAACTGAACCATTTCACCGGTCTTATTGCTGTGCTCGAGTATGCGCCCCAGTTGCCTGGCTTCAGCAACGTCCCGGCCTGTGTCACCCGACCAGTTCACCAATGCTTGGGTTGCGTTCTCAAATTGGCCTGCGCGCATGAAAGTCAGCCAGGTATTACGCCAAAGCTCGGTGTAGTTGGGTCTAAGCTGCAGGGCAATGTCTCTATATTTGGCTGATTCATCGAAGCGGCCGTCATCCATCAAGATATAGGCCAGGTTCATTGTCATCAGCGGTGAATAAGGATCTACCTCAACGGCTTGTCTGGCAACATTGATGGCCTCATGGTGACGCCCCTGCCAGGAAAGCACATGCGACAACCAGTGCAGGGCGTCGCTGTTGCTGGCCTGGTTGACGAGTGCCTTGCGCAACAGGCGCTCGGCCGCTTTCCAGTCGTATTCATGAACCATCTTGCTCCAACCCATGAACGCTAGCCCTGCCGGCAATTCCGGGTCCAGTTCGAGGGCTCTGGCGATGGCAGCTTTTGAAGAATCTTTGCTGAGCTTACGATCAACAGTTGCGGAGTACTCTGGTATCAGCAACCAGGCATAACCGAGGCCCGCGTATGCCAGCGCGAAATCCGGGTCCAGGCTGACAGCCCGCTCGAATTGTTTGATCGCCGATTCGATGGCCTCGCGTCCACGCCGGTCTGCCAGTTGTTTGCCGGCGAAGTAGGCTTCGAGAGCAGCCATGTTCTGAGTTGGTGCGATACCCAACCATTTATGATCTGCATCGGTCAGCGCCGTGCGTAGGGCGCCGGCAATGGCGGTGGCGATTTCACTCTGGATCTCGAATATATCGGCGACCGTCAGCGTGCGGTCGTACGATTCCGCCCACAGGTGCTCATCGGTGACGGCGTCGATCAATTGCACGGTGATCCGAATCCGGTCGCCAGCGCGCTGTACGCTGCCTTCCATGATGGTGTTCACACCCAGTTCCCGGCCAATGTCTGGAATCGACTTTACCGTGTCCCGGTATCTCATGACCGAGGTGCGCGAGATGACCTTTAGCGCGGACACCTTGGCGAGCTGGGTCAGGAGGTCATCATGCACGCCGTCGACGAAGAATGCATCATCCTCGGAACGACTGCGGTTCACGAAGGGTAGTACGGCGATGGACTTGTCACTGATTAAAACGTCATCGGCCGGCGCACTCGCTTCTTCAACCGCTGCCTCAATGCTTGCGGCCTCACGATCAACAGACAACACGAACTTGTCGTATGTAAAATAACCCAGCGCCAGCACCAGCGCTCCGATGATTAGGAAATCCAGCTTGCGGCCGGTTTGAGTGGTGATGGACTGGCTGCGATCCACTTCGTGTTCACGCTTGAGGCCCTCCGGGGTCAATTCAAATTCCCAGGCGAAAAACACTGCGAAGGGAAGCCCGATCGCCAGGAACAACAGCACGACACGGAACACCCATTCAGGCGCAGTGATGTTGTTCAGGATGACATCAGTAACCTGCATCACCAGCCACGCCATGACGATGTAGGCAATGCTTACCTTGAAGACGTTACGACGCTTGAGTTCATTGAAGAAGGACAAGGCTGGCCTCTGATTGGCCATTAGTGTCTGCAAGCGTACTCGCATGTCTTGCGAATACCAACAATTGCGTGTCTGAGAGCAATTTCTGGCAGAAGCTGAAGGGCTGCTGTGGG
>JADFKH010000024.1 GCA_022565025.1 Pseudomonadota bacterium | reverse complement strand
GAAGTGTCATTGAGCGCCCGTTGCGCATGGTCCTTCGCCTCGGAAAATGCCTTCATCAACGCACCCGGCAGCCACGGATGCGCATCCGCCAGTGTTCGTCGGAGCCCGACGACGTGCATGATCGGAAATATACCGGTGCGCTTGAAGTGATCGGCAGCCGCCGCGACGGAATCGTCGAAGAGCCGGCCAACGTGTGGATGACCTTCATCGAAGCATCGAGGGCATCGTGGTCCAATAAAGCCGTCTATTTCTCCGTCAGCCAGCATCTGATTCAATGTCGCGTCGAGCGGTGCCTGCTCGATGCGTACGTCTGAGGGGAGATCGAGTTTGATCTTCTCGGGGCGACCTGCTGTATTCATGCCTCCTCTTACCCATAAAATGTCAGACGGTTTCACACCGAAATCCTGTTCAAGCATGCCACGCACCCAGACATTTGCGCTGAGCTGATACTCGGCAATCCCGATCCTCTTTCCTACCAGATCCTGCGGCGCATCTATGCCGCGATCAGTGCGTATATAGATCGACGTATGCCGGAACGCCCGCGACAGAAAAACAGGAATGGCTACATAGTGTGGATCGCCCCTGGCCACGCTGACGCAATAGCTTGAAATCGAAAGTTCCGATACGTCGAACTCGTGCTGGCGAAATGCGCGAAAAAACATTTCTTCGGGCGACAGCATCATGCAAACCGGGTCGACGCCATCGATCTTTACGCGTCCATCGACTATTGGACGGGTCCGATCGTAATCGCCCATCGCGATTGACAGCTTTAGCTTGTTCAAGTCCGTTCCTTCGTCGTAATCGTCGAATTCGTCCACTTTAAACTGTGGCCTTTCGGCGTGCGTCGCAAAATTCTATGACGTTAAGTAAAATAAACATTACTTTGCCAGAAATCTAGAATAATTGAATATCCTTTCTTCTCAGCTGCTCATTCCCAGTGGGAAGATCAATGGTTTAAATCGCAAAATCTTCCGGTGAGGTATTCTCGTCCTTTAAACGTGCAACATCTATAGCACTCCCTGAAGCAATCAATCGCTTACACACCAAAAACTCCCGCGGTCGGTTTACACAATCTGCGGCGATTAGTTTTCCACTTTTTAGATAAAAAGCCACAAAACTTCGACTGTTGTTTTTATCGCCGCGAATAACAACTTGATCGTGACCCTGACTCAGTCCGGCGATTTTTAATTTAAGGTCGTATTGATCGGACCAAAACCAAGGTAGTGCGTTGTACGCCTTTTCTTTTCCGCAGATGCTCGCCGCGGCAGATTTTGGCTGCTCTAATGCGTTGGGGACGGACTCCAGTCTTAGGTGTTGACCGTATAAGGCATTGGGGTGGTTGGTGCAATCTCCGGCGGCAACAATATCGGGGTCATTTGTGCGGGCGAATTCATCCACAAGGATGCCGTTATCCACGTCCAAACCAGCCACTTCGGCCAGTTCAACGTTGGGTATGATTCCTACCCCTATCACCACCAAGTCTGTGTTGAGATGGCTGCCGTCCGTGCAGATGACTCGCTCTATTTTACCCTTGCCTTCAAATGTGGAAACAGTCACCCCGGTTTTGATCACAACGCCTTCTTCTTGATGCATGCGGGTATAGAATTCGGCCATTACCGGTGCGGTTACTCTGGCTAAGACTCGTGACGCCATTTCCACAACAGTCACCTCAATGCCCAGTGTTTTTAGCGAGGCGGCGGTTTCCAAACCGATATAACCACCGCCAACAATAACGGCCTCCTTGGCGCTTGTCATATCGCTTTTAATGCCTTCTCCGTCCCTTAAAGTGCGCAGATAATGAACGCCGTTGAGCTCCACGCCGGGTAATGTGAGCTGTCGTACGCGTGATCCTGTGCACAGGGCGAGCTTGTCGTACTTGAGTATTTCACCGCTGCTGAGAATGATTGATTTGGAGGCAGGATGTATCGATTCGACACGGGTTTCCAATATGAAGTCGATGTTGTGCTTTTCGTAGAAGGCTTGAGGGCGAATGAATATTTCATTGGCAGCCTTGTCACCGCGAAGAAAAGTCTTGGAAAGTGGTGGATGCTGGTAGGGCAGTGAGGCTTCATCGCCGATCACGGTAATTTTACCAGTCCATCCTTCTTGGCGTAGCGAAAGGACCAACTGGGCCGCAGCATGACTCGCACCAATAATGATACAGGTTTGGGGCATGTCTTAATATCCTATTGGCGTTTGCTTAGGTACCGAGTGTGATCAATTCAAGCTTACGTCGACCGAGGCGCTCGGCACCGGTCTCGGTAATAAGGACAGGGTCACCAATCTGCGCCGACGGCGCCTCCACGCCTTCGATGGCGAACCGCGGCTTAATCGTAAACACCATCCCGGGCTGGATGACCAGATCGCTGTTTTCGTCCTCGCGGTTCGGTCCCATGCGAGGGCCGTCTCCACGTGCGCCGCCTGTATGAAAAACGACACCCCACCAGGCTGTGCCTTTCTCCTCTACTTTCCGGCGGTAGAGCTCGCTGTACTCCTGAAAGCTCACACCGGGCTTGGCGGCGTCCAACAGTGTGTGGAACACTTCGACACAGTATTTGAATGCCGACTCCCAGTGGGCTGGTGCAGGTGGACCCACGCAGATTGAATGGTTCACCTGTGAGTAGTAACCCAGAACAGCCCCAGACAGTTCCTGACTGCAAATCTGTCCTGCTTGCATCGCCTCGTTGAGTGGTCGTCCGCGCGCGGTGTTGGCCTCGTGCCCGGCCCTGATCGAAAGTCCTGCCGGGGCTTCACCAGAGGCGTCCAGTAGCGTCTTGAAAACGTTGAACCATACATCCCGCTGCATAACACCCACGCCGGCAGTTTCGACGATCGCCCGCACCGCCAGCTCGCTCACACGGCTAGCGAGTCGCAAGACCGCAATCTCTTCCGGGCCGCGCTGGAGTTTGACTCTCATGAGCATTGTTACAGCCGACTCGAATTTCGCCTTTGGCAGCGCTTCTTTCAGCCTGGACATGGTGATGTAGCTGACACCGCCCTCATCTTTGCGCATTTGCCCGGATAGGTTACCGACGCCGATGCGCGCATTGTGCATCCCAAGTTCCCTGAGGCGATCGATGAGGAGCTGCGAGCGATTGAAACGGCTGATGCGCAGGTCGAACTCGATGGGAGATTTTTCGAGAATTTCATCGCGTTCCTGACGCCGGCGAAAGATTAGAGTGGGTTGTCCATCTGCAGGGAAAACCACCCAGTTGGCGACGCTCTCGGACAGCCACTTGACATCTGCGCTCCCCTGCTCACGCGCAGGCACGAGTAAGCAGTCGAATTTTTCTATCTTCATCCACTCTCGTGCCTTCTTCCAACGTCGTTCCATCTCGGACCTGGAAAATCCCGTCGGCATTTTCTCCGGTACCAGTTCGTCGGCGCCCGGAAGATCAATCGTCTGACCCGCCGCAGCCTTTGCGCCCGACGCAAACAGTGAGCCGACTGACAGAGCCGCTCCCGTGGCAAGAAATTCTCTCCGCCCGATGTTTACAGCCGGCGGCATCATGTTTTGTTTCTGGTCAGTTGACATGGTGAAACCCCGTTCTCGAAGCGCTCCAGACTAAGGAATTTCTGATCCTGTTGATGCAACAACGGTTGCAATCAGTAATAAGAAACCACGCATTCTCATTGATACCTCCATCTGTGGATTTTTATAGCTACTGGGCGTTTTCGGTCCAGAAAAATGGGCTGGCAATTGCTTTAGCTCAAGTGAGTGACACGCTGTCACCCGTGCGCAAGTTGCCTGCTGTTTGAACAACAGCGTACACACCTACGCAGGGGAACAGACCAGCGTCGCCAACTTGAATTCTGTTGTGTCGAACGAGCGAGCGCAGGACCCCGGTGTCCTGAGGTAGCTCGTCTTGGGCGAGAGTCGTCATAACGCAGCGCGGATCAGGCAGGGCTATAGTGAATCGTACCGCGTCACCAATGGCTAACTCGTGACCAATCCAGCTGTTCTCGACGAACCCAGCTTTGTGGGTGTCGACAAGCACATTCATGCGGAACCTTCGCTCGTCGAAGCTGCTACCAGGCTCAAGCTTGGTCAGTTGATCGAGCGTGGAAGTCGTCAGTACCGACACCGGGAACAGGTCGAAGAACGCACCGACAGGCACGGGGGAAGGAAGACCGGCTTGGGCGAAGAATGCCGACCCGAGTTTCTGTTCGACCACGGTGTCTCGGTGGCCTGCAGGGTCCGCGTCCTCGACATCCGGGTGATACTGGTCGATGGTGAAGTCGTCCGGTGCAGCTTGGGTCAGCGTGACGTCGCGTCGGAAAAACGCTGACAGCACTCGGTCTACGTCACTAGTATCGCTGGTTACCGATGTGCCATCCGGCAGCGTGATTCGCACTGGTGGCAGCTCGCCATCCAATTGTGGCGGCTCGACAAATACGGCGCTGCAACCAAATAGTTCGGGAAACAGCCGTACGCTCTTCGCGCTCGCCACTTTACCGGTGTCCGCGTCTATTAGCGCGTAGGCACGGTCACCGATGAGACCTCGTTCCGTGAACTCCCCCTGTTCTAGGCGCTCGCCTCTCATTGATTTGACCGGGTACCTGCGAATACCGGCCACGGAACCGACTATTGTACTTGCCACCATTTGTTGCTCCGTTGACAGCTCATTTTGTAGTCGTTTTACGTTACCTCTTGCCATTTTAGTGAGAACTACGACTTCGGGTTGCTGAGGTGAAACGCACGAAAAACGCTATGTATAGATACCGTCTTCCATTGCTAGCCATTTGCCCTGCTCGTTGCGCAACCCTCTGAATTTTGCCACCCGCGACTGCATTGGTCCCTGCACCATCTCTATTTCAGGCCAATTCCTGCCTGCAGGGCGGAAGACACCGGGTCGCTGAAATTTTAACAGCTGATCGTTTGGCCGGCGTTACCAGCTCTCTTTACTAGCTATTGGGCGCCAACGCGCCGTGATTCCACGCTGACGGTAGCTTCCCGGTTGGGTGCTCTGAGCCGCTCGAACACCCTCGGTGCCGAGTGGTGAGAATCAGTGACGATAATCCCTTCAGCATACAGTGCGTCCTGTATGGCCGCCGATAGGGTGTGCAGTGGCGCACCACCGCCTTCACCCATGCCCTTGGCGCCATTGTAAGAGAAGGGCGAAGGTGTCTCGATACTGCCGTATTGAACATCGGGCATATTCATCACCGTAAGCGGACAATAGTCGCTGAATGTTGCGGTCAGTAGATTGCCGACTTCGTCGTAATCAAAAGATTCCATCAAGACAGCGCCGATGCCGTGTGCAGTACCACCTGCGACCTGACCATTGACGATCTGAGGGTTGATGACCTTGCCGCAATCATCTATCGCGGCGTAGGCCAGGATGTTTGGTCTACAGGTATCGGTGTCGATCTCCACCACGGCGATATGCAACTGGGCTGCATAGGTCAAAGTCAGGTTGCCAAATTTTTTCTCGGTGTCCGGCACCTCGAAAGGGGGGCGGTACACATGGCGAACATTGAGGGTGACATCAGCCAGACTATCGTCCAGCAGGGCGTTATTGCTGTTCACCAGGTTGCTCATGAACCAGTAGTTGATGGATTTATCAGTGCCCTTGACGCTCAGTTGCGGCCCTTCCTCACCCACGCCGAATTCAAGTTCGGCTGCATCGGCCTTCAGCATGAATCCCGCAAGCTGGCGCATTTGTGCTTTGAGCTTCTGGCAGGCGCCGTATACCGCGGAGAGACCGCTTACCGCAAACTGGCTTGCATAGGTGCCGGAATGTCCGGAAAAAGCATTCCAGGCTGAATCAAAACCGGTCCGAACGGTAATCATCGAAGGGTCAATGTTCAGTTCATCTGCAACGACCTGCGACGTTGTGGTTTCGTGGCCCTGGCCGGAAGGACCGGTACCGAGGGAAACAACGACCGAACCATCCAGGTCGAGACAGATGATGCACACCTCCGAATTTCCGGAAAAGGGCAGATTCGGATTCATAATCTGGGCCTGGCCAAAATTATTGGTGCCCGAATCGAGTGTGGTGCCAATGCCGATACCCAGTAAGCGGCCTTGCTCGCGGGCCTCAATCTGTTTTTGTTTCCACCCGTCCCAGTCGATCATCTGCTTGGCCTTTTCAAGCATCGCCGGATAGTTGCCTGAATCGTAGATACAGCCATTGGGCGTTTCGTAGGGGAATTCGCGTATGTAATTTTTCAAACGCATCTCGTCAGCGGGGATCGCCAATTCATGTGCGCAGATATCAACGATGCGTTCCATGAACCACAGGTGCTGCATGCGGGAATAACCCCGGTTGGGAACGACGGGACACTTGTTGGTCACCGTCTGGGTAAAATCTATGCGGAAATTCCTCACGCCGTAAGTTGCCGGCAATACCTGTGCCCAGATAATGCAGCCCAGCGGTTCATAACGTGGATACGCGCCACAATCGTCTATGTGCCGTGACTTGATGGCGGTAATGACCCCGTCTTTGTCCAATGCAACTTCGGTATCCAGGAAAGTCCGCTCATTGCCGTGACCTGAACCCTGCAGGTGTTCAGTGCGTGTTTCAGACCACTTTACTTTACGCCCGCCGCATTTCCTGGATGCCAGTGCTGCCAGGGCCATATAGACATAGTTCCAGATCTTGACCCCAAAACTGCCGCCAATGTCGTAGCTGCGAATCCTTAGTTTCTCAACCGGCAGGCGCAAGCTGGGCGCAAGCAATTGCATGGAAAACCCAGCGAAAGAGTTGTTACAGAGGAAGTCCAGGTCCCCCCGCTGGTTCCACTCCGCCGTGCAGGCATTGTTTTCTACCGGGGTGCTGGCGAAACGATGAAAATGCAATCGGTTAATCTTCACCACATGAGCCGCATCGCTAAAGGCCTTGTCCACTTCACCGTATTCAAAAACATCATGGTAGGTGCGGTTGGTAGCGGCAGCTTCGTGCAACAGTATTTTGTCTTCGAGTGCTTCTTCAGGGTCTACAACTGCATCAAGCATCTCGTATTCAACTTCGATCAACAACCCGGCATCCATGGCGATCGCGGCAGAATCAGCAGCAACCGCGGCGACCGGTTCTCCCTGGAAAATCACCTTGTCGGTGGCCAGCGGCAAATCAACAATTTTATCGCAGGGCGCCGGGCCCAACTGCATGTAGGGAACACATTGCTCTTTGATATCGCTGCCGGTTAATACACAGGCGACACCAGGCAGGGCTTGTGCCGCCGATACGTCAATGCTGGCAATGCGGGCGTGGGCATAGGGCGAGCGTAAAATGTACAGATGCAACATGCTGTCGCTATGTTCGTCGTCGGCGAACAAACCTTGACCACGGATCAGCCGTCCATCCTCTTTGCGCTGCAGAGATTTTCCAACCCAAGTCATTGTTGTATCCTCAAAAAACCACGAACGATTTTTGCCAACTTACTCATCAGCGCCCGGAGCTTGCCCAGCCAACCCGTTCCCGCTGGTTTCCCCGTAGTATCAGCAAGCTGCGGTACTGCCACTTCCTCACCGGAAAGGGCCAGGCGTATGGCCTCGATCATGCGGGCGATATCCTTGTTGGCAATCGGTTTGATCATGCCCCCGGCCAACGACACCAGCTTGCCAAACATGATCAGTTCACCGCTCCACTGGACACGGGTTTCGCCAGCCCCGGCATCGGCCAGTTCGAATTCAGCCAGCAGGTTAAACACGCTGCCCATTACCTTGCCTTTGCCCAGATAGCTTGCATGAACGGGCGGACGGCATTGCGTAAGTTTCAAATTAATCGTTCCCGTTCCACGAATTTTGCCGACCCCTACCCTTATTTTCAGGTCAGCCGATCCGTCCTCTTTTATTTCATGTGACTTGTAGGTGGGTAGCAAAGGCACAAATTTTTGCATTTCCGACAAAATAGCAAACGCTTCGGCACGCGAAGTCGCTACCGTAAACTCGCCGTCAAACCGGATTGCCACCGGCAACCTCTTGGCCAGAAACCTCTTGGATCTTGTCCGCTGCGCTGGCAATGGCTTTAATGATGTTGCTGTAGCCGGTACATCGGCACAGGTTGCCCTGTATGCTTTTGCGAATTTCCAGATCGGTGGGCCTGGCGTTGGTCTCCAGCAGATGGCAGGCCGACATCAGCATTCCAGGCGTGCAATATCCGCATTGCAATGCATGATGTTCGGAAAAAGCATCCTGTACAGCATGCAGTTTGCCGTCTTTCTCCAGGCCCTCCACGGTGCGAACTTCATACCCGTCAGCCTGCACGGCGAGCATGGTGCATGATTTGATCGGCAAGTCATTCAATAAGACGGTGCAGGCTCCGCAATAAGAGGTATCACAGCCTATGTGGGTACCGGTCAGCCCCAGTTCTTCCCGGATAAATTGCACCAGCAATAATCGCGGCTCCACTTCCCGTTCATGGGGGGCGCCATTGACGGTAACGGTGATAAGGATTCGATCGTTCATTTCAGTAGTACTCGGGGCTGTTTTTGACGGTCTCACCGCCGGCGCGTCTTTGTGCAATCGCTATTGCGCGTTTGGTCAGGGTCGCAATTAACTGGCGTTTAAACTCTGCCGACCCACGTCGATCGTCATAAGGGTCTGCAGCCGCAACGGCGGCTTCAGCAGCCTTATTGATTTCATCAGCGCCAAGACTGCCACCGGTGAGTTCGGCTTCCGCCGCGCTCGCACGTATCGGGGTCAGCCCAGCGGATCCCAGAGCAATACGTGATGAATCAACCTGTCCGTTCCTGATGGTCAGCTGCACACCCACCGCAATCGTAGGATACGCCGGTGCGCAGCGTTTAAAGGTGCAATAGGCGCCGCCGCTACCGGCGGCAGGCTTTTTGAAACGCAGGCCCGTGATGATTTCGGCGGGTTTCAGTGCTGTCTGGTAGAGGTCTTCAACAAAGCCATTGATATCCAGTGTGCGGGCACCGTCAGGGCCCTGGCAAAGAATCTCGCCATCCAGCGTGTGCAGCAAGGTTGGCCAGTCGCAGCTGGGATCGCCGGAGGCCACCGATCCGCCAATGGTGCCAAGGTTACGTACCTGGTTATCGGCAATGCCATTGGCACAGTCGGATACGATGGGGATGGCCTCGGCAATTGCCGAGGCGCCGATTCGGTTGTGGGTCGCAAGCGCACCGATGTTGATCACTTCGCCCGCATCGTCGATTTGATCCAGGTTTGCTATGCGGCCTATATCGACCAGGTCTGTTGGTTCATCAAAGCGCAGCTTTAGAATGGCGAGGAGCGATTGCCCGCCCGCCAATACGCGCGCCCCTTCACCGATGCCAGCAAGCAGGCCAACTGCCTCATCGACAGTTTTGGCTCGATGGTATTGAAAGGGTGCCGGATACATGACTATGCCAAATATGTATAATTAACTTAAATTAGCAGATAATAACTATCTTAAAATAATATAACGCTCCTGGCTTGCAATAACAATTGAGCGTCAGGTTGATCGTGATTTAGCAAGGGAGTTCAGTGTAACCAATTTGGCTGCATGATTCAGCGTTTCATTGAATGCTTATTAAATATTTACATCATGGTTGAACCGAGACTTAGCGCAATTATTGAAGACCACGCTCTGGAGCGTGTACCGGATGGAGAGCGCGAAAACTGGGTAAAAATCTCCTGGAATACCGTCGGCCTGATTACCACGCTGGTCATCATGTTTTTTGGTGCGGTCGTGTGTTTTGTAGCCGGTGTGAAAATCGCACTGTTGGCGGGAACTGTTTCTTTTGTAATTGGCAGTGCGCTGGCCTGGGCGCTGGCCCGTATCTCGGTCGAAACCGGTCTATCGAGTACTTTGATAACCCGCCGTTATGGACTCGGCATCCGCGGCTCCGCCCTGGCATCAGTGATCTTCGGATTCCTGATCGTTGGTTTCCTGGCCGTGGAAAACGGCCTCCTGTACCGTGGTTTCCTTTTTTTCCTGGAAATGAACGACGATTGGACTTCACGCATTGTGCTTTATGGTTCGATGACCCTCACCTGGATCGTCTTGACTGCGTTCGGGTTTGCAGTGGTTACCCGGGTATCTTCTGTGATGATCATTGGTTTTCTGCTGGTGTTGGTCTGGATGGTGTTTGTTGTATTGAGCGAAGCCGGGGCTGGTTTGGCACAGGGGCTGTTTTTTGGCAGCCAGCTTGAACCTGCCGCACTGTCCGCTATGGGCATTGATTCCGATTTTAAAAAATTTATATTTGCGCTGAACCTGCTGGTTGGGCCGGCCTGCGCACTAGCCCTCAATACTGCGGATTTCGGACGCTACGGCAAATCCACCGGGCACGTCGGGACCGCGGCTACGATCGCCATTTTTTTCCAGTCCCTGGTCATGATGTTGATCGGCGGCGTAGTGATGAAGTCTGCTGCGCCAGCCATGGTGACCTACTTTACCGACGTAGCCGGGATGCCTGCCGAGCTTGCGCGGCAACAAATACTGCAAAGCCCCGATAGCATCGCTGCAACTTTCATGTTGTTCGGTGGCGTGATCGGCTTTCTGCTGATGATTCTGGCCCAGGCCAAAGCACAGGTGCTGAATAATTACAGTTCATCGCTGTGCATTGCCAATTTTTTTGACGCCTTGTTTAACTGGCGGCCCGGCCGGCTGACTTTTGTCATTTTGGCCAATGTCTTCGCGCTGGCCATGTTATATGGCGAAATCCTGCATTTCGTTGAAACATGGATCAAGCTGCTGGGTGTGCTGTTGAGTGCACTGGCAACCACAATTATCGCCGATTATTATTTCGTGCGGCAGCGCCTGAGCGATGTTGCCGATGAAACCGACACGGTCAACTGGGCCGGGATCTCAGCGATTCTGGCGGCGGTGTTCTGCGCCCACTGGCTGTTTAAACCCTGGCAGCCGTTCGAAGTACTGACGTCCATAGTCTGTGTTGCCCTAATTTATCCGGCCTTGCGCCTGACCGTATTTCGCCCAGCCGTGAAGGCGGTGCAAACATGAATCCCATAAGATCAGTTTGTATTGCCGGCGCTGGCGTCATTGGCGGTTTATTCGCCGGCCACCTTGGCGCACTGGTTGATACCAAGGTGCTGGTGCGCCGGCAGGATCACGCCGATCGATTGAATCGTGAGGGCTTGAGAATCAGCGGCAAGTCTGATTTGCAAACCACCGTGCTGGCCAGCATCGAACCAGCCGAACTGGACGATGTAGACCTGCTCATTATTGCCACCAAAGCCATGGCTGTAGAGTCCGTGGCAAAAGGCATCGCTGGACACTTCGACCGCGCCGCTGTCATGACCGTGCAAAACGGCCTGGGCTTGGAGGATGTCGTTGCGCAGTACGGTGACTGGCCGATGATTTCCTCGATTACTTTTATGAGCGGGGTTCGTCATTCGGATGTTCACATTGAGTATGAACTGGATACCGAGACCTGGCTGGGTCCGTGGAATCAGCGTGGCGCGAGCATGAACTTCGCACAAGCGGTAGCTGAGCTGATCAGAAATTCCGGCCTGCGCGCCAAGGCATTCGAAGATGTGCGTCCGGCACAGTGGTCAAAATTGCTGTTTAATTCAGTGGTCAACAGCATTGGCGCGGTCACCAACCTGCCGCACGTCAAGGATTTCGCAAACAGGGAAAAAATCACCGACCTTGGGAATCTGGTGGCCGATATGATGGATGAAGGAAAGGCTGTGGCCAGAGCCCAGGGTATTGAATTATACCAAGACCCCTGGGAAATGAACGTCAATGCAGTGAATCGCGGCAAAACCGGTGAGGCAGATTACGCGCACGTTTTCTCGATGCTCAATGACGTCCGGGCAAAACGCTCAACCGAAGTGGGCTGGCTGACCGGCGCAATCGTGAAAGAGGCGCATAGACTGGGTATTGCCGCCCCAATACACGAGGTCATGTATAGCCTCGTCAAGGGTATTGAACAGACCTGGGAGCCCAATGATGAGAGGCGGGGCGAGGAGAGTGCAGCATGAAAATTTGTATCGTGGGTTGTGGCGCAATAGGTAGCCTGTTTGCCGCCCACCTGGCACAACTCGAAAACGTCGAGGTATGGGCCTTTGATCTGGACCGCCGGCACGTGGACGCAATCAATGCCAATGGTTTACGCTTGTCCGGTGAAAGCAGCGTCCTGTCCTATCCGCGGGCAAGCTCAAATCCCGGGGACATACCACCGTGTGAATTCGGTATTGTCGCGACAAAATCCATGCATACCCGAGCGGCGATTGAAAACAGTGCAGGCATTTTCAAACAAGGCGCGGTCTTAACGGTACAAAATGGCGTAGGCAACGAGGAAACAATCGCCGAATTTGTTCCCCGTGTGATGCGTGGCACGACTTTCCCGGCGGGCCACATGGTAGAACCCGGTCATGTGGCACAGGATACCGGCGGCAAAACCTGGATCGGCCCGTTTGAAGCAAAGCCTGCAGCACGGGTGGAAATTGAAACCCTGGCCAGCCTGCTGACGGAATCGGGTATGGAAACCCTGGCCATGGAGGACGCCCGCGGCGCCCAGTGGACCAAGCTGATATTCAATGCAGCCACCAATCCGATTGGTGCGCTCACCGGCTTGCCCCATGGGGTAGCCTGCGATCAGCCGATGTTGAGAAAAGTCATTTCAGGCCTGGTAGCCGAGGGCGTAGCGGTTGCCGGCGCATTGGGCATCACCCTTGACAGCGACCCGGATGAACTGGTGGATCACGCCCGCGAAGTGGCTTATTTGCACAAGGCCAGCATGCTCCAGGATGTACTGGCGAAACGAGCCACTGAAGTGGCAGCGATCAATGGCGGCATCGTGAAATTCGGCCAGGAAAAAGGGGTTCCCACGCCGCTGAACCAGGCGATCTGGGCGCTCATCAACGGCCTGGAGCATTCGTGGACCCGCGACGATCAATAAAGGAGAGATCCGATGGCAATAAAAAATAAATATCAACCCAGTCAGCAGGAAATTGACCGCCGCTACCGTAATACGCGCCACGCAATGGCCCAGGCTGGTCTCGATGCGCTGATTGTAAGCGGCAGCGAATATACCGGCTTTGAAGGCGCTGTCCGCTACATGTGCGGTTTTCACATTCTGCACCGCTATGCTTATGTGCTGGTGCCAATGGAAGGGGAACCCGTCGCCGTTTTTCCGCAGGAAGCGACCTGGGTGGGCGATCACAGCCGGACTTTTGTCGAGCAACAGGTGAAAACCCCGCACTGTGGCCAATGGATGGCGGATGAATGCAAGGCTCATGGCTACAAACGCGTTGGAGTTTACGGTCTGAATTTCATAATACCGGTTCGTGATTACCAGGCGCTGGTCGATGCCAGCCTGGATATCGTTGATTTTGATGAGGCATTTGACTATTCGAGGGCACAGAAAAGCGAGGAGGAAATGGCCTCGGTACGCCATTCCATGGATGTCAATAAAGCCGGTGTATTGGCAGTAATCCAAGCCTACCAAGCCGGCAAGACAGAAGCAGAATTAATGGCTGTCGCCGAGCATACCTTTGCCTCGATGGGAACCGCCCGCAATACCATGAACATGGTTTTGATCGGGCCGGACGGCTCCTTGTTGCCGCAGATGGTGTTCGCTGATCCCAATCGTAAAGTCCAGGATACCGATGGCTTGCTCTACGGGCTGGAAGTGACCGGCATCGGCGGCCACTGGTCGGAGTTTTCACGCTTGATTGCCCCAGGCGGCATCAGCAAGGAAACACAAAGACTGATGGACGCCTATGCAGAATTTCACGAATTGGTAAAAGAGCATCTCAAGGCCGGCGCCAGTGCCCACGACGTTCACCAAAAATGCATACGGCCTTTCGACAACAAGGGCTGGCGACTGGGCCATGTTTCGGGCCATTCCATTGGGATGACCATGATCGAGTTTCCCAGGATCGGAGAAGGGACAGAATTTGAGTTGCCGGAAAACATGGTCTGCTCGCTGCATCCGCATGTCATGACTGAGGATCGCAGCACCTGTTTGTATTTTCAGGAGACGTTCCGGGTGGGAAAAAACGGCGGCGAATCCCTGTCCGGTGTGCCGGTTACTTATTACCGGGGCGGTGAGTCCGGTTTTTGATACCACGAACAGACATGTAGGAGAACAACGATGAGCGGGACACAAGCCAAAGTAGGGGTCATATTTAAATCCTACGAACCCCTCTCGGCCATTCAGGCCTATGCCAGGCAAACTGAAGAATCGGGCTGCACCGGCGGTTTCTGGATCGCCGAAGCCTATCACTGGTTCCGCAAATACGGCCACGAGTCACGTGGCTGTTTCACCACGCTGGCGGCGGCGGCAATGGTCACCCGGGATATTCCGATTGGACTGGGGATCACTTCGCCCTACATGCGGCACCCAACGATCCTGGCATCGGAATCCAATGCCATGGATGAGCTGTCCGGCGGGCGCTTCATCATGGGACTGGGCGCAGGCAAGGTCGGCACCGAATACCTTGATTTGGACATGGAGAAATTTACCGCGGTCAAAACCCACACCGAAGCCATAGCAATGATTCGTGGGGTGGCATCCGGGGAGCCATTCAGTTATGACGGCGAGTTGTTCAGATGCGATATGCCCGGTGTTGACCGCCAGGCCAGGGGGCTGCGCACTGAGATCCCGGTCTATATCGGCGCCACCGGACCGTACATGCAAAGACTGGCAGGCAAGATTGCCGATGGTGTGTTGTTGCCAGGGCTGACCTCTCCGGGATTCACCCGTTATGCCAGAGAAAAGTGCTGGGCCGGCGCAGCAGCGGTGGGCCGCGAGTTGCCAGCTGACTTCCCGGTTGGCGGCGTGATCCTCACCGCCTGCTCAGAAGACGGCGCCAAGGCAAAGGATGCAACCCGCAGTTACGTGGGGACCTATATCATCAACAAGCTGCGCAATATCAAGAACGCGGTAATTCTGAGCAGCTCCGGATTACCCGATGAAACCTGGGAGCCGTTCCGCGCGGCGATTACTGCCGGTACCGAGGACAACGTCACCCACCTGGTGAGCGATGAAATCCAGCGTGCTTTCACCGCAATCTCCGGGACCCCCGACGAATGCCTGGAGATTACCCAGGAGCTGTTGGATGCAGGTTTGAATACGCCGCTGCTTGAAGTGTGCGGCGCGAGCGAAGAGGACAACCTTGAAACGATTCGATTGTACGGCGAGGCCGTATTACCAAGACTAAAACCAGGAGCATGAAAGCATGAGATTGGCAACGTTTGAAACCAGTACCGGCATTGGGCCAACGATGGGGGCTTATGTCAATGAGCACTATGTTGATCTGCACGGCCTTGCCAACGGGGCATTGCCTGACAATATGCTTGCCTTTTTGCAACTGGGTGACGAAGGTTGGGCCAAAGCCCGCGGGCTGCTGCAAGACCTTGATCGAATTGAAGCTGGCCAGCCTCACGTCTATGCGCCCGGGGCTGTAGTGCTGCACGCACCAGTACCACGACCCGGCAAAATCATTCATACGGCGTGTAATTTTACCAGCCACCTCGATGAATTGACCGGGTGGGAGCAGCCGGAATGGCAGTCCCATAATTGGGGTGATTTCCACTTCGAGCATCCCACCGGTTTCCTCGAGGCACCCTCATCGGTCTCCGCAAGCGGAGCGAGTGTCGCGGTACCGCATTTCACCAGGCAACTGGATTACGAGATTGAAATCGGCATTATCATCGGTAAAGAAGCCTTCCGGGTAGCCCAGGAGGATGCCTTTGATCACGTTGCAGGTTATACGATCTTCAATGATCTATCAGCCCGCGATATCCAGGCGCGCGAACATTCCAACAAGGTTATATTATTGGGCAAAAGCTTCGATGGATCCTGCCCATTCGGGCCGCACCTGGTGACCACCGATGAGCTTTCCGATCCTCAGAACCTGGCTATGAAACTACGCGTCAACGGCGAACTTCGCCAGGATTCAAATACGAGCAATATGCATTACAAGATCGCTGAACTGGTTTCCTGGTGGTCCAACATAACCTTGGAACCAGGCGATATTATCACCAGCGGAAGCCCGCCGGGCGTGGCGGCTGGAATGAAGGAACCCGCATGGCTGAAACCGGGTGATCAGATCGATGCAAGCATCGCGGAACTGGGTACCTTAACGACCCATATCATTGCAGGTAACTGAACGCGGCAATAGCATCTTGAAGGAGTACGAGGTAGCAACGACATGACGAACAACGTAGATCAAGCACTGGTAAAAAAAGCAGTTGAACACATTGACCGTGATCGCCTTGTGGACCTCGTGGTTCAATTGGTCAACGTGCCAAGCCCAACCGGCTTTGAGGGCGATATGGCGCGGGAATTTCACCAAGTACTGCGCGAATCCGGTTTTCGTACGACTCTGCAGCCGATCGGGGACGAACGCTATAACGCCATTGGCCTGTGGGAAGGTGCCGGCGGTGGCAAAACACTGCTGTTCAACGGCCACCTCGATACGTCTTTTGGCCCTGAGCAGGCGCATCGCGGCCTCGGTTACCGCTGTGAGGGCAATGTCGTCGACGACGAGTGGATTTATGGCATGGGCACTTTCAATATGAAGAGTGCGCTGGCCACCTACACGGTAGCGTGTGAAGCAATCAGGGCTGCCGGAATCGAGATCGCCGGCAACGTTGTCATCGCCGGGGTTGCCGGCGAGATTGAAAAAGCACCGGTAGGCGATTTCGAAGGCCGCATGTACCAGGGTTACGGTCCGGGCACCAAGTACGCGATTACCCATGGGGCCGTTGGCGATTACTGTATTCTCGGCGAACCAACCAATATGATGCTGATTCCAAGGCACTGCGGGACGACCTGGTTCAAAATCACTTTACCGGGCATGCTCATTCACACGGCCTGGTCCGAGCATACCAGCAATGCAGTCAGCAATTCGTCCCTGGTGCTCAACGCATTGAATGACTGGATTCCCGGTTACATGGCCCGCAACGAGTTCGGCGGCACCCAACCCAAGGTCAATATAGCCGCGATTGAAGGCGGTTGGCCATGGCGTGGCGCGCGTTCCCCGGATACCTGCAGTATCTTCATGGATGTACGCACGCCGCCGGATGTACTGCCGGTCGAGGTGTACCGCGAAGTCCGCGAATTGATCCGCGGCGTGGTGGATAAACACCCCGGCCTGGAAGGTACCACGGTCGACATTTATGTCTCGGCACCCGGCACCTCTATCCCGGATGACCATGAACTTGTGCAAACGGTTATTGCAGCGCACACGCAGCAACTGGGCAAAAAGCCCGAGATGGGCAACGAGATCTGGTACAGCGATGCGGCCCATATGAATCGTTATGGCATACCCACGCTAAACTATGGCTCAGCGGGCCGGATCCGTACCGGCGGCGGCGGCTTTGACATCCAGCAGGGTGAAGCAGTGCATATCGGTGACATGCTGGACATCATCAAAGTGTATATCCAGTGCATACTCAGCCTCTGCGGCGTAGCGGAAAAACAGTGAACCAATCCGCAATGGAACAGGCATTACATGAGTTAATCGCAAACGCGCAAGTCTATGACCTGGGACAGTGTTATTGGAACGGCATGCCGGTGCACCCGTTTGATCCGCCGTATCAGTATTTTTTGTTTGATTATCATGAACACGTAGTCAAGGACCTGGGCAAAATTGAACCGGGGTTTTCGCACGCAATCGGCATGTTAATGACCTCTATGCACGCCGGAACACATTTTGATGCACCCATCCATATGTCGCAGGACCTGAAGGTCCAGGGCATCGATATCACTCCGTATCAACGGGGTACGGGCTTTGTCGATCTTCCCGCACCCCTGCACGCCATGGAGGACGTGCCGCCACTGGTGCTGCGGACAGTGCTGTTCGATATCCCGGCTGCCAGGGGCCTGGAAGTCCTTCCGGATAAATACTCGATAACGGTCGACGACCTGGAGGCGGCTGCGGAACAACAGGGGACCAGCCTCAACCCGGGAGATTGCGCCATTGTAAGGACTGGATTTGGCCGCTACTTTGAAACCGACGGCAATAAATACTTGCATGACTGGGCGGGGCTTTCACCAGCAGCCGTGCGCTGGCTGGCAGCAAAAAAACCCAGGCTGGTGGGCACTGACAACCTGTCCCTGGGTGTGCCCGACCTGTTTGATGCTCACCGGGTTTTATTGATCGAAAATGGCATTTATGTGATGAAAAGCCTGAACCTCGAAAGCCTGTCGGCCGACCAACGGTATTTATTCACGGTTATTGTGCTTCCCCTGAAAATTAAGGGTGGCGAAGCGTCCTTGATTCGCCCGATAGCCATTGCTTGAATTTAAATTGTGAGAGCGAAACCATGCAGGAACATATCTGGACCAGCGAGTTAAACCAACTCGATGAAGTAAGGGCGGGGTTTGATCGCTCAAAGCCCGTGAAGTTTTATGACACCACCCTCAGAGACGGTGAACAGGCGGTTGGTGTCGTGTTCAATCCCGAGGAGAAATTCAACATCGCCTGTGCACTCGCTAACTTGGGTGTTGGCCGTATCGAAGCTGGATTTCCACGCGTATCCGAGGCTGATTCCAGGGCCGTAAAACGCATCGTGGAGGCGGGCCTGGATGCGGAAATCTGGGGGTTTTCCCGTGCTGTGCTGGGTGATCTCGATGCCTTGATTGAGCTTGGCATACGCCAGACTTTGATCGAGATTTCCACCAGCGAAGTAAAGATGGCGGCCTACGGCTTTAACCGGGAAGTGGTGCTGCAACGCCTGACTGATGCGATCAAGCATGCGGTGGACAACGACATGCGGGTGATTTTCTTTCCGGTGGACAGCACCCGCAGTGATCTGGATTTTCTGCAGGAAGTTTATTCTCGTGCCATCGAAAGCGGCGCGGCTGAAGTCGCCGTGGTTGACACCATAGGCGCCTGTGCCCCGGAAGCGGTTGAAAGCCTGATCCGTACCGTGCGGGGCTGGATCGGCCCGGAGGTGCCCCTGCACTTCCACGGTCACAATGATTTTGGCCTGGGCACTGCCCTGGCCATCGCCGCGGTAAGGGGTGGCGCAGATTGGATCCAGGGCACGGTGAACGGTATTGGTGAACGGGCCGGCAATTCAGATATTTGTGAAGTCGCCCTCGCCCTGTCGTGCCTGTACGACGTGCCGGTAGAGCTTGACTTGTCGCAGGCCCGCAAAGTATCCGCCCTGGTGCAACAGGCGGCAGATTACCAGGTGGACAACTGGCGCCCGGTCGTCGGTGAAAACCTGTTTACCCGGGAAAGCGGAGCCGTTGCCAACCAGTTTCATATTCCTGAAGCCATAGAGCCTTACTCCGCTGATCTTGTTGCCGCACCGCGCCGAATTGTGCTGGGCAAAAAGAGCGGGCTGGTGAGCATCAAGCTCAAGGCCGAGGAACTCGGCCTGGATGTGCCACCGGACAAACATGCTGAGCTGCTGGCAAAGGTTAAAGAGCAGGCCACCGCCGCAGGCCGTCTAATGACCGATGATGAGTTTATCCAGCTGGTACATGAAAGTCATCGCCGGTAATAAAGAACCAGTGGTGGTCAGGA
>JADFKH010000200.1 GCA_022565025.1 Pseudomonadota bacterium | reverse complement strand
CCTGGCGGACCTGTCGGGAACCATGGTGCGAAGGGCTGAACTGGCCGGCGATCCCGATGGCCCGTTTGGTGCAGAACAGTTACGGCGTGAGCTCCAGTTGACCCCATGGCAGCGCATCAACTATGCGCTGGGCTATCTGCATGAACGGTATGCTACTGCCTGCCAGTTGCCGGAAGAACCCTTAGCCAATCCGCTGGAGTGGGCTGTGCTGGCGACTTCTCTGGCCTGGTTTGCGGAGCAGTCACCGGTTTACTTCCAGACGCCCGCCAACGAAGCCCTGGTGGTGCGCATGCGGCAACAGGGCATGGAACTGTTGCAAGCCATGGAACAGCAGGTGGCTTGTTTCAGCAGAGCCGGCAAGGGAATCAATGATCCGGTGAGGCGGAGCTTGTCCAGCTATCGCCGGGCTCTGGCAGCACTCGCAGCGGGAATCAGCGAAATTGAACTGGTTTTCCGGCAAGAAAGGCTTGCTCCGGGTGCGGACATCGTCCTGAGCGGGGATGCGTACCAGGATACTGCCTATCGGACCGAAGGACTGATGATTGGTCCCTGCCAAGCCGACCGGTCCTGTGGAATGAACGATGAACTTAAATCCACGCGTGCCCTGATCGGTCTGTTCCCGGATCATTACCTGGTTGCGGACCAGGCGGGTCTTGGGAAAATCGAGATTTGCTATGACAACATAAGTTGGGTGCAGCGTCACTCCGAACCCACCCGGCTGGATGATCCAAACGTGGCCGATTATTACGGCCGATTGAGTTTCGATCTGATTGGCCGATACGTCGAAGACGGTGTGGTCTCAGATGTTTTTGGTTCGAATTTTATCAGTCCTGATGAGTACCATTATCTGTTTGCTGAGGCCAGTGATGAAGTGCTCAATGACGGTTGCCCGGACGAGTGGGTAGGCAGCAAAATCGTGACGAACCTGAATAGTGACAACATCTTCAGGATTGTACCGGATCGCTTGACCTACCTGGCCAGCGCCAGGAGCCAGCCATCACAGATCATTACTACTAACTGGAGCCGCGGTGCGGAGTGGCGTGATTGGTTCGTTACCGGTCTGGGGGTGACGCCCATTGAATATCCCAATGATGAGGGGATCTCTGCGCGCATCAATCAGCATCTGAAGGTGCTCTACCAGGCGGAGCAGGCGATGTTGTACAACGCGCTGTTGAGGCGACCTTCAAGGATCCGCCTTGACCCAACCGTTTCCCTTTATGATCAGATGATTGACGTGGATACTGCCAAGACACTGGTACGCTTTTACATGAGCCTGTTTTACCCGGATTTATTGATGGATTCGGATGAGATCCGCGGGTTCCTTGAAGGTACTGGCGCCCTGGTCGACGGGCCCATGCTCAGGCGATTCAGGGAAAACAATGTGCCGGTTGAATCCATCAATGACATTGCTGTCTCGCGCCTGGCCCAATTTACTACTCTATGGATTCACCAGTCGAAATCGGTGCGCAGATCCGGCTCTGTTGCCTTGAGCGTGGCGCACGCCATCACCCGGCTGAATGCACTTTACCAGGCGTATTTTGCGCCGCCGCCCAGCTCAACCGAAAACGATGAACTGAGCCGCACTCCTGTTCAATAATTGGAGTTTGCTCACCCACAGGCGTTCAGCTTAGCCCGCATAATTCACCAAGGATCCGGACTTTGCGCTGTAGCTGGCGAAACAGTTTGGTAAATCGTTCGAAAAATCATAGCGATAGCTATGGTTTGAGAAGGATTTGCCGAAATGTGAAGCCAGATACTGTGCAAAACCGGATAGGACAAACTGTAACTTCCGGAAATCGCTCAAACAAGCTGTAATGCCTTGAATTAATATATTAATTGTCATTATGTCGTCCGCCTTAGTGAAATATGCGGGCTAGCGGCGCACGCTGCTGAATCGCAGCATGCTGTAAATACAAAACGTTACCAATGCAGTCTGCAACAGCGCTGGTAGCCGTTGTGGAGGATTACTCCACACTTCCATAATGCCAATGGCGAGATAAAACACCAGCAGGTACCCACCCCAGGTCATGCTGCGAATGCTGCCCTTGAGGATCCCCTTGAGCGGCAACAGCAAGGGCCCGGTGGCCACCAGGGCAAGCCACCAGGATTCAGCGCCAAGGGGTATTGGCGCAAGGGCGTGCCATATCGGTTGCAGGATGAGCAGGGCAAGGTACGCCAGAGCGACAGCCGCGTGGTTGAAGTTGATGAATCTAGTCCGCATATTGCACGAGTTTTCGGAATTGTCGGTTGATTTCACGGCACATCTCGGCTGATCCCCCTTGAGCCATAGCTAAAGCTATGACTCTGCACGCGATCAACCAAGCTGCACTCGTGAAATCAGGCGACAAACCGGCAGCGGCACAATTGTATTTCCTGCCAATCTTAAACTATGTTTCATGCAATACAAATTATTAAATAATTAAGTGAAGTTCAGCGAAATTCGTGCAATATGCGGACTAGAGCGGGCTAACACTTGCCCACATCTTCAGAGCTTAAATGCAGGGCCAGCCGGGCAACCCTTTTACCCAGCGCGTGGCACAGCTTGATTTCATTCGCGTCGAGTTCACGCTCACCCTCCCAGCCCGCGAAATGACTCGCTCCGTACGGTGAGCCGCCACCCCGGGTCCTGATCAGGGCGGCTTCACTGTAGGGCAGGCCGACCAGGAACATGCCGTGGTGAAGCAGCGGCATCATCATGCTAAGCAGGGTCGTTTCCTGGCCGCCGTGAAGGCTCGCGGTTGAGGTAAATACCGCGGCTGGTTTGCCTTCGAGAACGCCTGAATACCATTCCGCTGCAGTGCCGTCGATGAAGTACTTCAGGGCAGCGGACATGTTGCCGAATCTCGTGGGGCTGCCCAGGATCAAACCCCCGCATTCGTGGAGGTCCTCATTCCTGGCATAAGGTGGTCCGGTTTCAGGTACCGGTGGAATATTTTGTTCCGGGCCGGCGTTGACCGGTGGAACCGTCCGGACCCGCGCGATCGCACCGTCCATTTCCTCCACACCTCGAGCAATGTGACGGGCCATTTCCGCGGTGTGACCATGCAAGCTGTAATAAAGAACCAGAATATCCATTTAGAGAATATCCAGCACCGTCTCCGGCGGCCTGCCAATGGCAGCGTGGTCGCCGGCAAGCACGATCGGCCGCTGGATCAGCCTCGGGGCGGCAGCCATGGCATTGATCAGTTCATCATCGGTCAGGGTTTCATCATCCAGGCCCTGTTGCTTGAACTCAGCTTCTCCCTTGCGCATCAGCTCTCGCGGGTTCATACCCAGTTTGTCCAGGATACTGCGTAATTCCCCCGCGTCAGGTGGTGACTCCAGGTAAAGTGTAATTTCAGGTTCAATGCCCTGTTCGCGCAGCAACGCAAGTGTTGCCCTGGACTTGGAGCAGCGCGGATTATGAAAGATTCTGATGGTCATGGCGGGTCTCTTGGTTAGAATGGTGTTGATAGCGTTGATAGCGTTGAACCCATCAATATTAGCTTAATTGAGTACTAGTAAACCATGATGAGTGTTGAAGCAATACCTGGCCTCGATTTGAAGGCGGCCGGAATTCGGGCCAAACGCCTCGCCAATCATGTCTGGAATCACTTCCAAGAAGATCGTTGCCTGCAAGAAGCAGCCTCTCTCAGCTACACCAGCCTGCTGGCCATGGTGCCTTTACTGGCTGTGATTTTTGGTGTGGTTTCGGCATTTCCGGTTTTCAGCCAGGTTTCCGATAAGCTGCAGTCATTTATTTTTGCCAATTTCATTCCCGCGACAGGAGAGCAGATCGAGCCCTACCTGAATACCTTCCTGGGAAGCGTCAGCAGCCTGACCCTGCCCGGCACGGTATTCCTGATCATCACGGCCCTGTTGCTGATGTTTCGCATCGAAGTGGCTTTCAACCGCATCTGGCGAGTCGACCGGGCGCGCACGCTGATTAACCGCATCGTGATGTACTGGTCAGTGCTGACCTTGGGTCCGATCCTGACCGGTGCGGCCATTGCGCTGAGTGCACAGAAAGTTTTAATCGCGCTGGGAATCGAGGAAGGTCTGGCACCCGGTTGGAATCACCTGAGTATTTTCTTCCTGTCGTGGATGGTTTTCACCATGTTCTTTGTGCTGGTGCCAAACCGCAGGGTACAGTTCCGTAACGCCGTTGTGGGTGCATTCCTGAGCGCTGTTTTGTTTGACGTGGCCAAGCTGGGATTCGTCGCCTACGTGAGCAACGCGAATTACAGCGTCATTTACGGCGCATTGGCAACCTTTCCGATTTTCCTTTTCTGGCTGTACATAGTTTGGGCCGTGATCCTGTTTGGCGCTTCGCTTGCGGCGTCGTTAACGACTTTTTCGGACAAGATCAGCGCCCAGGGCGACTGGCCCGATAAATGGACATTCCAGCTGTCTTACCGCCTGGTGGGGCACTTGTGGAGCGCCCAGCGCAGGGGTGAATCGCTGTCCAGAAAAGAATTGATGGAACTTGAGGAAAGGGCCAGTGAACACCAGATCCTGCAGTTGATGCAGCAATTGCAGACTGCCCGCATCGTGACGCGAAACCATGAGGAGCGCTGGATTCTAGCAAGGGATCTTGAAGAGGTGACGCTGGGCGCTCTTTATTACTGTGGAAATTACTACCTGCCCCTGGCGGAGGAAGAAGAATTACCTGTTGATTACCAGTGGGATCGAAGTTTTATAGCAGCCCTGGCCACGGTCCACGACCAGGGTGAAGCCGTATTGAACCGTTCCCTCAGAGACATGTACACGGAAATTGAAAGCTGAAAAGGAACATAAAATATGTGCAATAAGAGCTGGAAACGCGGAAAATGGCTGGCCGTTTTGCTGCTGCTGGCGACTTTTTCCGTCGGCGCTGCTTATGAAACTGATGAACCTGTTGATTTCACCCTGCCACGATTGGGCGGGGGCGAGATTGCGTTAAGCGACTACCTTGGTGGCTGGGTAGTGGTGAATTACTGGGCGACCTGGTGTGCCCCTTGCCGCAAGGAAATTCTGGAGTTGTCAAAACTGCATGATGAACGGGATGACATCACTGTGCTG
>JADFKH010000199.1 GCA_022565025.1 Pseudomonadota bacterium | reverse complement strand
CGCCGAATTATTGCGGTGGGTGGTAGCCGTTACGGGCAATCGCGTTGGAACAGCTTAAATTTTTCCGCAAAAGACGCTAAAGGCGCAAAGGGTTTCTAGGATGGTGGTTACGCTGCACGTGGTCGCTACACCATCAAGGCATAAATATTCTGCAAGCCTTAAATTAATGGGATAAATCCAGCTCAATCAGAACGGTCGCGTTCATTTGTGATGCCGTTGGGAACATGGGCGGTGGCAACGTGGGCGCTGGCTGATTCGGTATGTACCTGCTGGTCATCGAAAAAAATATCCGCCCCGAATGCTTTGAGAAATTCTCCTTTGGAACGCCCACCGAGAAAGAGCGCCTCGTCAATCCGGATGCCCCATTCGCGCAAGGTCAATACCACGCGTTTGTGGGCCGGTGCGCTGCGGGCGGTAACCAGGGCGGTACGGATGGGATTATCAGTGATGGGATAGGCGGACTGGATCTTGTGCAGGGCTTCCAGCACTGGCTTGAAGGGCCCACCGCTCAAGGGTCGTTTTGCCGCTTCGCGTTCGCTGTCTGCGAAGACGTCGAGCCCGTGCTGCTGGTAAACACGCTCCGCTTCGTCACTGAAAATAACGGCATCGCCGTCAAACGCGATGCGCAGCTGTCGGCTCTCACCACTGGCGGCGCTGCCGGGCAATATGGTTGCCGCCGCATAGCCTTTTCCCAGGGCCTTGCGGACATCTTCCGCGTTGGTCGACAACAACAGGTCTATACCAAAAGCGGACATATACTTGTATGGGCTTGCGCCATTGGTGAAAGCGGCCCGCTCAATTTTGAGCCCGTAATGCTCGATCGTATTGAAAATCCTCAGACCCGTATCGGCGCTGTTCCTGGACATCAGGATAACTTCGACACCCGGGTGATCTACTTCATCCTCGTTCAGTGCGAGCAGCTTCTTGACCAGCGGAAAAGCAACGCCAGGTTCCAGGTATACGTCCTCGTTCGCGACCTGGTATTCGGAATAAGCTTCAAGACCCTGCGCATCAAACAACTCGTGACTTTCGCGAAGATCAAATAGCGCCCGCGAAGAAATACCAATGACCAGCACATCATCGCTATCGGGCTTGCGCCGTTCACTGGACGGGGTATTCTTCATCGCAATATCACCTTGAGGGAGTATTGTGTAAAACCGTTCCGCAGCAAAATTCAGATCTGGCAAAAAATACAAAGTGTACCGCTGACGGATTGTCGCCTGATTTCACGCTAAGATACCGTGCACACACGGATCAAGTCCACCCGGGACTATTTGGGAGCAACCATGATGAAGCAACCATTTATTGGGTTTGTTGATGATCCATTTCATTAATAAGGCGAACCCCATGTTTAAGATCTTGATTTGTTTCATGGCATCTTTAGTAGCGTATGGCTGCGGGTGCAACGCATTTGCCGAAAGTACTGCAACGACTACTCGCCTGATCCAAAATGCCCTGGTTATTGATGGTAGCGGGGCGGCGGGGTTTCACGGTGACGTACGATTCGATAGGGGTGGAATCATTGCGGTTGGTGAGCTTGAAGTGCTTGCGACAGACAGCGTGTTGAATGCGAACGGTATGGTTCTTGCGCCTGGTTTTATCGATACGCACAGTCATCATGATCGTGGCCTTGAAAACTCGCCTCTGGCAATCGCTGCGATCTCCCAGGGAATTACAACTATCGTGGTGGGTAATGATGGGCAATCGAACTTTCCGCTGGCGGATTTTAAGCTGAAACTCGAATCAAATCCGTCATCAGTAAACGTTGCCAGCTATACGGGTCATGGCTCGCTGCGGTTCAAGGTGATGGGGGCTGACTACCAGCGAGAGGCGAGCCCGGAGGAAATCACCCAGATGCAGACACTGCTGGCCAAAGACCTGGAAAGCGGCTCACTGGGCCTGTCCACCGGACTTGAGTATGACCCTGGAATCTATTCCAATACCGATGAGATCATCGCGCTGGCGAGAACCGCTGCCGCTGGAGGTGGACGGTATATCAGCCATATGCGTAGCGAAGATCGCGCTTTCCATGCAGCGGTGGAAGAACTGATCTTGATTGGAAAAGAGGCGGAACTGCCGGTGCAGATTTCGCACATGAAGTTGGCTGCGCTCAATCTCTGGGGTCAGGCCGGCGCGGTGCTTCGCCGCCTGGAAGCAGCACGCGCAGAGGGCGTTGATATAACAGCCGATGTTTACCCGTATACCTACTGGCAATCCACTTTGACCGTGCTTTTGCCGGATCGCGATTTCTACGATCTCGATGCAGCCCGGTTCGCTTTGGAAAATCTGGCGCCTGCGGACGGCCTCACGCTAGCCGATTACGCCCCGGACCCAAATCTTGTTGGTTTGACCGTCGCGCAAATCGCTGCCACCAGGGGAAAAAGCAATGAGGAGACCTTTCTGCAGCTGATTCGGGACGCTTATGAAGGCTTTACAACAGAGGAATTAGTCGCCTTGGACGAACCGCGTGAAAGCGTGATCGGCGTCAGTATGTCTGAGCAAGATGTAAGGACACTGATTGCCTGGAAGCACTCAAATGTCTGCTCTGACGGCGCCACCGAGGGCCATCCAAGGGGTCACGGCGCATTTCCTCGTGCGATTCGAAAGTATGTGCGCGAGCAAGGCGTTATCACGCTTGAAGAAATGATTCGGAAAATGACATCGCTCAGCGCTGAGCATCTCGGTATTGAGGGAAGAGGGCTGATCAAGCCTGGCTACTCCGCTGATCTTGTACTTTTCGATCCGGAGACAATAGCTGACAATGCGACCATAATTGAGCAGAATCTATTATCAGATGGTGTCATAGGTGTATGGGTTAACGGGGAGTTTGTTTGGGATCACAAGCATGCCACCGGTGCGAAATCCGGTGTATTTATTTCTCACCCCCAGACTGAATAGTGCTGCGAATCCAGCTACAAAGACTTATTTTAGTGCATCCAGACCTTGTATCCGCTGCCTTGCGCAGCCCGTCGCAGGCCCAGGCGTTATCACAAGCGTGAGCAGGGACTTGCCACAAATGCTGCAGCAGGTGCTGCACCACTTGAAATCCGGCCCGCCGCAAAAGTGTGTGCAATTGTGCAATGAAATCCTGGCCGAAAACCCGGGGTTGATCCAGGCACTCTATCTGCGCGGTTGCGCCGCATTTCAGACCGGTGACATCACCCAGTCGGTCAATGATCTCGAAATCGTCCATGGCAACCATCCGGAGCACCTGCACGCGGCCTACTATTTAGGGCGCTCCTTGCTGGCGGCGGGCAGGCTTGAAGAGGCGCTGGCGCCACTGCAAGCCGCCCTGGGCGAGAACGAACTCGAAGTGCAGGCCCGCTACCAACTCGCCACCTGCCTGGCTCGGTTGCGGCGCAGACCCGAGGCCATCGATCACTACCAGGCCATCCTGAGGCTGCAGCCTGACAATGCGCAGGTGGCCGCCAATCTGGCGTCATTGCTGGAACGCGAAAACCGGCTGGATGAAGCCGCAAGCTGGACCGGCAAGGCGCTGCTGATGCATCCGGCCAATGAGACGGCGCAATTGACGCGCGCCATGCTGGATCGGCGCAGTGGGAAATACCCGAAGGCAGCGCAACGGCTCCGGAGTTTGATCACAGGAATTGACAACCCCATCAACCGCAGCATCGCCTGGAACCAGTTGGGCCAGTGCTTGGAAGGCCAGGGTGACTGGGATGAGGCCTTCAATGCCTTCAGTGAATCCAACCGGATTTTAAAGACGCATCATTCAGGCTCCCGTCCCGACCCGCGAGGCCCGCAAGGTTTGCAGACCCTGGCCCGGATACAAACGTGGCTGAAAGAAAATCCCATGGTGGGCTGGAATAAGACGGCCATACACGACCCGGGCGGTATTGCATTCCTCGTCGGCTTTCCACGGTCCGGCACCACGCTGCTGGACCGCATGCTCTCGGCTCATCCGGATATCGAGGTACTGGAAGAAAAAAGCCTGTTCTCCAGCCTTCACCAGGATTGGTCAGAACCCGGTACGCTGGAGGCGCTGGCCGACGTCAACCAAGCGCAAATCACGGATGCTCGTGATATTTACCGACGGGAAATGTCACGCCACCGGCGTCAGCCGCAGCGATCCCTGGTGATTGACAAGCTGCCGCTGAATCTGGCCTACCTTTTCCTGATCTACCGTTTGTTTCCTGAAGCGCCGGTCATATTTTTGCAGCGCCACCCGCTGGATGTCTGCATCAGCTGTTATTTTCAGGCTTTTGAGCTTGAAGCATCGATGGCCTACTTTCTCGATCTGCGCGATACGGCGCAGTATTACCATGCGGTTATGTAGGTGGCGACATTGTCCATGGATCAAATAGGTAATCCACTACACCGGTTGCGTTACGAAGATCTGGTGGCCGGTCCACAGGACCCACTCAAAGCATTGCTTAACTTCCTCGCGCTGGAATGGGACGATTCGATGCTGGAATACCGGCAGCAGGGCGGCAACGATATAAGCGATACGCCCAGTTATCAGCAGGTGTCGCAACCGCTGCATAGCCGATCGATTGGAAAGTGGCGGCATTACTCAAAACAGCTTGAATCCAGTCTTTCTATCGTGCGGCCATGGGTGAAGCGTTTTGGATATCAGGAAACACACGGGGCTTAAAGTGCCGAATAAAAAAAGGCCCCGGAAGTTCGGGGCCTTTCAGTCTGTTGCTTAGCTGGTTTTCAGCCAGCCAGGCTCTTGCGTGATGGGATCAGAATTTCTGACCAAATCGAATACCAAACGATCGGGGCCGGTTGGTCGTAGTGGTCCAGACATGCCCTGGCGGCCTTGGGAGATTTGATATGCCGCCATAGCCGGGGTCAGAGATATCGATTTGCGCACGCTCATCGAACAGGTTATTGACGTAAAAGGTGAGCATCCAGTTGTCCCTATTGATACCCCCAGATAGATTCACCCGGGAGTAATCATCCATCTGTCGCCTGGCGGGGACGTTGAGTGTGTCCAGATCGTTCCAGCGTTTGCCCGAGTAGGAGGCAGAGGCCTGGAAGAAACCGGGCAGGGAACCGATGTCAAAATTACTCCGCCATATGCCGGTCCACTGCCACTTTGGTACATAGGGCATGGGTGTTCCTTCCGGGGCATTGAACG
>JADFKH010000198.1 GCA_022565025.1 Pseudomonadota bacterium | reverse complement strand
GGCAAGACGCAGCCCATGATGACCTCGCTGATATCAGCGCCATCAATTCCCGCCTGCTCAACAGCAGCCCTGATGGCGGCGGCGCCCAGCTCATTGGTGTTTACCGGATGGAATTGCCCCTGGAAAGATCCGATGGGTGTCCGCTTGGCGCCGACAATTACGATATCAGTCATGTTGGTTCCTTTGCTTGAGGTGAGTTTTATTCAATCAGCTCCCCTTCTTCATCCAGCAATTTGACGGGTATTCCAAGCTGTTCCAACTGCCCCCGGATGGCCCCGGAATCACCCACTACTACGATCGCCAGGTTGTCAGGGTCGATCATCCTTGCAGCCAGTGCATTGAGTGATTCGCGGCCACTTTCTTGGAGCAATAACTGCTGCCTTTTGCGGTAATCCAGGGGCAGGTCATAGAGCATGGCCTGTGAAAGCAGGCCCAGTTTTGCACCGGGCGTCTCATAGCGCAGGGCATTGCGCTGGCTGATGGCGTTTTGCATGTACTGATATTCATCCACGGTCATGCCATTGGTGGCATAGTTTTCCAGTTCACGGATTATTTCAGTGATGGACGCCGCTGTTGCATCCTTGTTGACCTCGCTGGATACTCTGAAACTGCCCAGTTCGGGGCCACCACTGAAACTGCTGCGGGCGCCGTAGGTGTAGCCTTTGTCTTCGCGCAGATTGAGGTTGATGCGGCTGTCAAAGGTACCGCCCAGGTTGAAATTCATCAGGGAGGCCTGGTAAAAGTCTCCCAGGGCATCGTACTTGATGGACGGATGCGCCACGCGCAGACTGCTTTGTGTTGCGCCTTCTTTATGCACCAGGTAAATCGTGCGGCCGGTGATTACGGGTAATGATTCAACCGGCTCGCGGAATACTTCTGCGACCTCCAGTTCCGCCAGGCCTTGGATCGTGTGCAAGGTGGCTTCTTGCGTCAGGCTGGTGCTGACCAGCACACCCTTTAAATGAGTGGGAATATGAGCCGAATAAAATGCTTTCACGTCATCCAGGTTGATGTTTTCCAGTGTTGACGGCAGGCCGGCGCCAGGGTAGGACAGCGGATGAGCCGGTCCAGCCAGAACTGCGCTGATGGCGCGGCCGGCCAGCGAAGGGCCGGACTTTTGCGCCTGCATCAGCGATTCCATGCGTTGTGACTTGAGACGGTCGAAATCTTCCCCGGTAAACAATGGCTGCAGAATTCTTTCCATCATCAGGGCCATGCCCTCATCCAGGTGTTTGCTCAATACATTCAGCGAAATCGTCGTTGTATACTGGCCCGATGAAACACCCACCGAAGCACCGATACGCTCCAGCGCTTCGCTGAATTGCGCAGCTGAGTACTGTCGGCTGGTTTCCTGCATCATGGCCGCGGTCATGCTGGCGAGTCCCGCCTTGCCCGGCGGTTCATCTCTTTGCCCCACCGAGAACACGGCATTGATGGCGGTGGTGGGGGTTTCGTTGTTGGGCACCCCCAGAAGGCGGACGCCATTGGCCAGTTGTATATCCCATATTGGCGGCAGGTCCACGACCCGGTTGGCTCCAGGTGTGGGCTGGACGCTGCGGTCAAAATCGTCCTGGACGCTGCGCAAGGCCGGCAATTCTTCATCCAGCCCGGGCAGTGATGCGGTTGGCGGATTCGCCTTTCCAGTGGTTTCAGCCTGGTAGTTCTGCTCGCGGGCAGCCAGGTCGGTCTGCCCATTGGGGACGATGCTGAGCACAACGGCGGGCTTGCCTTCAATGTACTGCCTGAAAACCCGGACCACGTCTTCGGCCGTTACGCTGGAATAGCGCTCGAGATCATCCATTACGGTCTTCGGATCGCCGTTGTAGAGTTCAGAAAATGCCAGTGCACCGACTTTTCCCGCTACGCTTTGCATGCCGAAAATTCGTCCGGACTCAAATTCAGCAGCAAATTTTTGTAGGTCGTCATCAGTGATATCCCGCCCGGCGAACTCAAGCAGGGTCTCCCTGATGGCCGCTTCCATTTCTTTCAGTGTTTCGCCGGAGGCAGGATTCTGGACAACGATGAACGCCATTTCGCAAGCCAGTTCCCGGCAGGCATGGCTGACGTGGGCGCTGACTGCACGGCCGGTTTGCACCAGTCGCTGGTAAAGCAGCGAGGCGCGGCCCTGGCCCAGTATCTTGGTTACTGCGTCCAGCGGCGCCTCGTCCGCGTGTGCGTAATAAACAGTCGGAAGCAGCATTGCGATGGCGGGGAGGTGGATATTGTCCTCCAGCGTTATGTAGCGGTCAGCAGAAATTTCAGCTGGCTGTTTGTCCAGTTTTTCCACCTCAGGACCCCGTGGAATTGATCCGAAATATTTTGCAATCCAATGCAAAGTCTGCTGTTTGTCCAGGTCACCACCGATGGTAAGCGTAGCGTTATTGGGGGAGTACCAACGCAGGAAAAATCGTTTCAGATCATCCACATTCGCAGCTTCCAGATCTTCGATCCAGCCGATCACGGGCCAGGAGTAGGGATGGCCGGCGGGATAAAGGTTTTTCATCATGGTTTCGCTGACGCGCCCGTAAGGCCGGTTGTCAACGCGTTGACCCCGTTCGTTCTTGACCGTCTCACGCTGGATCTCGAACTTCTCCTCATCGACCGCTTCGAGCAGCAGGCCCATGCGATCGGCTTCCAGCCACAAGGCGATTTCCAGCTGGTTGACGGGTACTGTTTCGAAATAGTTCGTGCGATCAGAGTTGGTGGTGCCGTTGAGTGTGCCCCCCGCATTGGAGAGGATTTTCGAGAATTCGCCCTGGCCGACATTGGATGAACCTTCGAACATCATATGCTCAAAGAAATGCGCGAAACCGGACCTGCCTGGCTCCTCACGGTCAGAGCCGACGTGGTAGGTCACATCGACATGGGCCAGGGGGTCGGAATGATCCTGGTGCAGGATGACAGTCAGTCCATTGTCCAGTTTATATTTGCTGAAAGGTATGGAGAAACCCTCGTCACGGCCGGCAAATTCTTCGACCAGTGTGACTCCCGGGGGGAGCAGGGATGCTGCAGGTGCATCGTTGGTGCCGGAAGAAATTTCGATTGCCGGTTGCCCGCAGGCGACAAGAACTGGCAACAAAAGGAAAGGCAACAGCCGTTTTGACATGTGGATTATCCGTGTTGTTGATTGATGGATGCTGCCGGTCCAAGTACTGGGCTGGTTGTGACAACAGGCTTTGCTTACATGGTTCTGCAAATGGAGGATTGCAAGAGGCTTTGGAGGGTGGGATTAAAAAAGATCGCCTTGAAGAGCGCGGTGGGGGGTTGTGTCCCCCCCACCGCATATCCCGACAATCTTGGTCGGGCGGCGAGATATTTGGCTATTCCTTGCGTCTGAAGGCAAAATCCTTATGCGCAAATCTTAAATTCCTGTATACCATACGCCATAGAACGTTTATATGCAAATTTGGCTAAAAACAAGGTACAACCCGCGCCATTACTGGGAAACGTCTGTTTGCAGATTTGGCTAAATAAAAGTTATTAAGCAAGTGTTTACCAGCCCTAAGAGCTCGGGATTCCCCGGTTCCACACCTCTCAAGGTATAATTATCAAATCGTCTGGATGATTTTTCAGTCGATTGTTTTCACCACCCGTAAGGAACCAAATCGAATGAGCCTACCCGCTGATCGGATACCGCAAAAAGCTGCTGAGTTGGCCATGCCGCTGCGCTTTGTAACTGCAACTTCTTTATTCGACGGACACGACGCCGCGATCAATATCATGCGTCGCCTGATCCAGGCGCAGGGCGCCGAGGTCATCCACCTGGGCCACAACCGCAGCGTTCTGGATATCGTGCGGGCAGCGATCCAGGAAGATGCAGACGGTATCGCAATCTCCTCCTACCAGGGCGGGCACAATGAGTTCTTCAAGTATATGTTGGATCAACTCAGGGAGCGCGGAGCAGGGCATATCCGTGTGTTCGGCGGCGGTGGCGGAACCATCACACTGAACGAGATCAGGGAACTGGAAGCCTACGGCGTCGAACGCATCTACCACCCGGACGATGGCATGAGGATGGGCCTGGTGGAGATGATCGAGGACGTGGTGCAACGCACCGCGAAAAACCGCATACCAACGGATTACCCGGGCCAGCTTGAGCTGGATAACGCCCGGACCATCGCCAACGTCATTTCAGCGCTGGAAGACGAGGTTTTCGGCGAGGCCGAGTTGAATCTGAAACGCCGCGAATGGCAGGGCGCGAAGAAACAGGCCCCGGTGCTTGGCATAACCGGCACCGGCGGCGCCGGCAAGTCGTCGGTCACCGACGAATTGCTCAACCGCTTCGGGCAGTGTTTCCCGAACATGAAAATCGCCGTATTGGCGGTCGACCCAACGCGGCGCCGTACGGGTGGAGCACTGCTCGGCGACCGCATCCGCATGAACTCGCTGCGCAATGAAAACATGTACATGCGCAGCATGGCCACCCGGCGCCAGCATCTGGCCACCTCGGTCATCCTGCAGGACGCCATTACCTTCCTGAAATCCGCTGGTTTCGACCTGGTGATCGTAGAAACCGCCGGCATTGGCCAGTCCGACTCAGAGATCGTCGACCTGGTAGACCTGTCGGTCTACGTCATGACCAGCGACTTTGGCGCTCAGAGCCAACTCGAGAAAATCGACATGCTGGACTACGCGGAGCTTGTGGTGCTGAACAAATTCGACCAGCGTGGCGCCGAAGACGCATTGCGCGACGTGCGCAAACAATGGAAGCGCAATCACCTCGCCTTCCACGCCAAGGATGACGAAATCCCGGTCTACCCGACCATTGCAAGCCAGTTCAACGACCCTGGCATCACCTGGATGTTCACCAATCTGTGCCGCCTGCTGGTCAAGAAACTGGACCTACCGGCCAAGCACTGGACCCCGGATATCGACACCACCATAAAACAACCCAAGGCGGTCGTGCTGATTCCCGGCAACCGGACCCGTTACCTGGCCGAAATCGCCGAGCAGGGCAGGTCCATCAACGCGGATATCGCCACCCAGGCTGAAGCAGCCAGCCGCGCCCAGAACTACTATGAGTCTCTCAAAGCCATCGAAGACCCGGCCTTGCCAACCGAGTACCATTTGTATACGGATGATGCCCTCGCAGGAGCACCCACTGC
>JADFKH010000197.1 GCA_022565025.1 Pseudomonadota bacterium | reverse complement strand
CCAGCGGGTCTTCGCTGCCGGTTTGCGCGCGCAGTTCCCGGTAGAGTTGCGGTGCGCGCCGTTCAACTTTGAGGCCTCCTGGCAGGACTCCCTGCTGGCGATAACCACGCTCCATACAGTCATGCATTGCGTCCCAAATTGCGGTCAGTCCCTGGCAAATTTCGTCCTGGCTCCGCCAGGTCTGCTCATTGGCCATCATCAGGTCGGAAATCCGCAGTCCGTGTTGCTCACACCGTGCCAGCAGTTCGTCGGCGGTGGAGAACGGGTAGGGCAATACAGTTTCGTCGGTGACGATGCGATCTTGCGCCGCCTTGTCCTGGTTGACGACGAAGCCGCCGCCTATCGAGTAATAATCGCGGCTTTCCACTACGCTCCCCGCCTTGTCCAGAGCTTCGAATCGCATGCCGTTGGGATGGTGCGGAAGGACCTCGCGCTTGTTGAACAGCAGGTCTTCTTTTTCTCGAAAGTGGATTGCATGTGAGCCGATCAGGAGTAATTCACCCTTGCTTCGTATCACTTCCAGCGCGGCGTCGATGCTGTCCGGGTCAATCCGGTCAGGCAGCGCTCCCTGCAGGCCAAGCATCACCGCCTTGTCGGTGCCATGGCCACGCCCGGTATGTGCAAGTGAGCCGTACAGGGTGGTGCGTATGCGGCTGGTCTTTTCGAGCAGTCCCAGGCTCTCCAACCGTCGGGCAAAGGTGCAGGCAGCCTTCATCGGTCCGACGGTATGGGAACTCGAAGGGCCAATGCCAATTTTGAACAGATCGAATACGCTGACGGCCATCAGGGGTGCTTTACCAATATAAATGAATCACGATTGCGAGAGTTTACTCATAATTGTACGAAGGATTCGGAATTTATCGCTTGGCCTGGCAAAATAGCGTTGCAACAGTGCATTCGAATCAACAGGACGATGAACAATCCAAACAACAAGGAATTGGTACTTTACACCCTGATCGGCTGTCACCTGTGCGATCAGGTCGCCGATATGCTGCGGAACATGGGGATCGGATGGACAGCGGTGGAAATCGACAGCGATCCGGAACTGGAACGAAAATACGATATCCGCATTCCCGTCTTGTACCTCCCGGATACCGGCAAGGAGCTGTTTTTTCCCTTCAGCAAGGGCCGGATACAGGCATTCTTGGAGGGCGAAGCGTGAGGGCGTCATTATTCACCTCGGTGTTTTTATCGTGGTTCTTGCTCCTTGCAGCAGTGTTTGCTGAAGAGGGCCGCCTGGTGGAGGAAGCACTGCCGGCTTTGCCCGAGGCAGTCAGCAATAATGCGGTCGCTCTGCTGGTCGGCGACGATGGTATTCATCTCTACAGCATGCTGGGTTTAAAATCCGGAAAAACCTGGCAGGACACCAGCAGCGAGGCCATGCATTATTTCTCCGTGAAGGGTGGGGCTGACGGCACCTGGCAGAAGATTGAATCCGTGCCGGGCGGGAAGGGCCGGCTGGCGGCTTCTGCTGTCGCCGTCGGGGGTGAAGTTTATGTCTTTGGGGGCTATACCGTTGCCGCAGACGGCTCCGAGCAGTCCATCCCGGCCGTTTACCGCCTGCAACGGAAATCTGGTCAGTGGCAGCAATTTACAGATATGCCTGTATCGGTGGAAGATTCAATGCTGTTGGTCTACCAGGATCGCTACATCTACCTGGTCAGTGGTTGGCACGACCTGGGCAATGTAAACCTGGTGCAGGTGCTGGATACGGTCAACGGGACCTGGCAGCAGGCCACGCCCTGGCCCGGCGAACCGGTGTTTGGCCATGCCGGGGGCATCTCGGGGAGGCGCCTGGTGATCTGCGATGGTGTTCGAATCGTTTATGAGAAAGGCTCTTCCGGGCGTAAATTTCTGCCTTCCAGGGCGTGCTGGTTTGGGGAGATTGCGGCCGGTAACTTCCGCGAAATCCGTTGGCAGCCTGTTGCGCCCCACCCGGGTCTTCCTCGCTACCGGATGGCTGCAGCTGATGACGGATCAGGCAGGGTTATTTTTGCCGGCGGCTCAGTTAATCCGTACAACTTCAATGGCATCGGTTATGACGGAGTTCCGGCACAGCCCGAGGCCAATGTATTCAGTTACCAGCTGATCGAAGCCAAATGGGAATGCCATGGAGCTTTGTCCAGTGCAAGCATGGACCACCGGGGTCTGCCCCGGCATGACGGCTGGTTTTATATTGTTGCAGGCATGAGAAAAGGACAGGAAGTCAGCTCCGCTGTTCTGAGGTTCAAACCTGGCAAGGGCCAACCTTGCAGGTGAGCGCACTTAAATTCTGTTGCCACCTGCCTGGTCAAATGCTCCCCGCAGCGAAGCGGCAAGTTTATTCACATTCTCCCGGATGATCACGGCCAGGCCCGAGAAGAATTGGCGCGTGCGAACTTCGGTCTCGCTCAGCACAAACCCCAGGACTACGTAGGCGATCACTGCGGGCAGGGTCCAGCATAGCGTGAGAATGATGGCCGCCAGGCGAAACACCCACGGTTCTTTTTCGAACCGTTCGGCCAGAGACTTACAAACACCCAGCACGATCGGCTGTCCGGGCCGGCCGTTCAGAGACTCCCTGATCTGTTCAAAAACACTTTCAGCAGTCATTTTTCCCTCCAGCGTGATTCCTGATATTAATCATGCAGTTTTCATGCCAGAAAAACATGGGCTAGAAGTCACTAGCTCGCAGATTGCAAGAGTTTCGCTAGATTCTATGATTATTTAATAGTTTCAATGGTATGTAGGCACAATTTAGGATTTATAGGAAATACAATAGTAGTTTATCGGTTGGGCGGAATAGTGGTGATTTTCGCCATATATGTGTGGTGTAACGAATAACGGGTGCACATCTAAGAGCCACAAATGACTCAATCCTGCGTTACGGCCCTGGGTGTGCATCTTGGCCCGGGCGGCCTGGTGGTAGGATTCCTGCCGCAGCCAGAGGTTCTCAGTTGATGACGCTCAGTAAAAATCTGCTTAAATTAGGTTAATCTAGTCGTATGATCGGCCTGCTGATAAAGATCGCCTTGTCTTACCTACTGGGGTCCGTGTCCGGCAGCATGGTCGTGGGCTCCCTGCGCCAGGTGGATATCCGCCAGCAGGGAAGCGGCAATGCCGGGGGTACCAACGCGTTCCGGACCCAGGGGTTCAAATTTGCTTTATTCGTGGTGCTGATCGACATCGGCAAGGGTTTTCTCGCCGCCTGGTTGTTGCCGCAGTTCGATCTTGGAAAACTCGATGCGGACATCTCCCTTGATGTACAGATGCTGAGCTGTGGTTTTGCCGTGGTGGTAGGGCACTGTTTCCCGCTGTGGCATGGTTTTCGCGGAGGCAAAGGTGCTGCAACTACTGTGGGCGCATTGCTGTTTATCCATCCCCTGGTGGTGATTCCGATGATCACCGTGTGGTTGAGTGTGCTGGTGCTGACGGGTTGGGTCGGGTTAGCAACGATACTGGCTGCTGTCACTATGGTCCCGGCATTCCTGTGGATGGATGGGGCCAGCGGCCCCTTATGGCTTGGTATCGCTCTGGCAGTTTTCCTAATTTTCACCCATCGCTCCAACATCACGGATATGCTGAACGGCACGGAATACCGTTTCAAAAAAATCATGCTGCGGAATTGGTTCAGATAGGCTTCAGGCATGATTCCATCAAGTGACCAAGGCGTTGAAACACTGGACCCGGGACGAATCAGGGAGCTCATGTCTGCCGGATCCTTGCAACAGCTGAGCCAGATCACCATCCTGGCTGAAACGGATTCCAGTAATTCGGCTCTGAAGCGTCTTCCCGTGGAGCAACAACATGCCCATGCCCTGCTGGCGGACAGCCAGACCAGCGGCCGGGGCAGGCGGCAGCGGAACTGGTATTCACCGCCGGGCTGCAATGTTTACCTGAGCCTGGGCTGGCGCTTCGACCACAGCCAGGGCCGGCTTTCCACCCTGCCGCTGATGATTGCCGTGTGTATTTGCCGGGCGCTTTCACATACCGGCTTGACGGCGTATGGCATCAAGTGGCCGAACGACATACTGGCCGGCGGCGCCAAGCTGGCCGGCATCCTGGTTGAGGTGCAGGCAGTGGGGGGTGGGATCGCGCACGCGGTGATCGGCGTGGGAGTGAACGTATTCATGCCGGCGGCGGGAGCTATAGGGCGCCAAGCCGGATCCGTCATCGACCGGCCATGGACGGATATTGCCTCGCAGCTTCGCGGGGGGGTATCTGATCTGTCACGGAACGGAGTTGCCGCTTTCTTGCTGGAAGACCTTGTGCACGGCATCGCGGCATTCGAGGCTGCTGGATTCCAGCCATTCGAAAGGGAATGGCGTGAGCTGGATTTGCTCGAGGGCCGGCAGGTTTCGATACAGAACAACGCAGTGAGTACCACCGGAATTGCCAGGGGAATCGATGCCGATGGTGGTCTGGTGCTGGAAATCGGCAATCCCGGAGGCAAACCGCGCCGGCAAGTTTTTCACGCCGGAGAGCTTACGGCACCGCTGATTTGTTCATGATCTCGAATCACGCGCCTGAAATGTCCACAAAAGAACAGAGGGTCCTTGAGCATTACCATGCCTGATGCAGTATTGCTTATCGATATGGGCAATACCCGCATCAAGTGGGTATGGGCGGTTGACGGCCGGATCGACCAAGAAACTTGCGGTCGAGGTGGCCTGGATGCATTCCGCCGATTTACACAAAGCCATGCCGGCGGTTCGCCCGGCAGGGTCCTGCTGTCCAGCGTTGCAGCAAAAGAGCGGACCAAAGCCGTTATGGATGCCTGCAATTCACAGTGGGCGGTAACGATTTCCCCACTGGCATCCCTTCAACAGCAAGCGGGAATCAGGAATGCCTATGAGCAAGCGGAGACCCTGGGTGTGGATCGCTGGCTGGCGATCGTCGGAGCGGCACACAGCTACGGCAAGCCAGTGGTGATCTGGGATCTGGGCACGGCGACCACGCTGGACGCCGTGGACGCTGCAGGGCAGCACCTGGGTGGTTACATATTTCCCGGGCCTGTAACCATGCTGGAAGCCCTGAGGTCCGGAACCGCCCTGACGGTGCCGGGTGACTTATCAGGAGCACTGGAAGACTCTCCTACTGGCCAGGAACACAGCATCAGCCCGGGACAAACCACCGTGGAT
>JADFKH010000196.1 GCA_022565025.1 Pseudomonadota bacterium | reverse complement strand
GATGAACTGTTCTCGCCCTCACAAGGCGCTTTTTTCCGCCCGGTCGATCCTTGTGACGTGGACGAAATCAATGCGCTCAATGCTGCTGGTGATCCGCGTGGCCCGATCCGCGCAGCCAATTGCCTGGCCGACGGCATTTCGCCGGGCTTTACCGATCCACTGACCGCGCGTTTCGTCGGCGAGACCAGCGGTAACCCGGATCTCATTGAAGAAGAAGCGGATACTTTCTCGGTCGGCTTCATCCTGCAACCCGAGTTTCTCTCCGGGCTGACCGTGACCCTGGATTACTGGGATATAGAGATCAAGGATGCGATCGACGCGCCCAGTGCCCAGAATATCGTCGACGGCTGCTACGATTCGCTGCAGTTCCCCGACAATCAGTTTTGCGATCTGATCAGACGAAATGACGATCCCACATCACCGCAATTTAACGGTCTGGAGTTCATTCGCCAGCAACAACTGAATATCGGCAAGCTGGTAGCCTCGGGATTCGACTTCGCCGTACGGTATCAGTTCGCCGTTCAGGCGGCTGAGGTTTCACTCGGTATCGCGGGCACCAAGATGGAGAAACTTGACCGCTTCTTCGATCCCAGCAATCCCGCTGCGGTGGATCCGGAGCTTGGTGAACTGCAGCGGCCCGAGTGGGCAGGTAATTTCAATGCCACCGTTGGGATCGGGCGCGTCAATTTAAAATATAACTTGCAGTATCTTGGCGAACAGGCGCTTAGGGATGTTGAAATTGAAACCGTCGATGTCTTGTATGGCCCAGCCGGTATTGCAGATGAAACATTTGTCCACAACATTTCATTCAGTGTTGATCTGAATGAGAGCTATCAAATCTATGGTGGCGTGAACAATATCGGTAATGAGCGCCCGTTTCTGACCGAGCTTGCCTTCCCGGTGAGCCCGCTTGGCCGGTACTTCTTCCTGGGCCTCAATGCAAATTTCTAACTAAGGACATCCTGCATTTGCTTTAAGGGCCGCTTCGGCGGCCCCTTTAGTTTTTACGGTCCAGCCTGGTTCGAGTCAGGATAAAACTGGCTTAGCTTTGCAACCAATAACCAGTGGAATGAATCTTATGCATCACACTATAATCCTTCTTGATCTGACCCGGTTTTGCATCGTATTGGCCACATTCCAGCTAAATTCAGCTGTGGCTGCAGCGGAAGAATCCGAAGCTGAAAAAGAGGCTAAGCCCATTCCCGAAGCCCGGGCGTTTGTTACCCAACATAGCGGCAGATTTAACGGCCAGCTTGTTCGCTACACTGCCACGGCTGGCGAGACCTATCTCAGAGACAAGGACGGAGAGCCAAAAGCCTCAATATTTACGTTTTCATACAGCAAAAGCGATGTATCTGCAGACGAGGTCCGGCCCGTTACATTTGTCTGGAACGGTGGACCGGGTTCAGCCTCGCTGTGGCTGCATATGGGTACCTACGGCCCGAAACGGATTTCTGTGCCCAGTGATGCGAGCTACCCTGGCTCACCGCCGTTTAAGCTTGTTGACGCACCGGAAACCATCCTGGATGTCACCGACCTGGTATTCATTGACCCGGTGGGTACCGGTTTTTCGCGAGCCCTGGGCGAACATGAGGGCAAAGAGTTCTGGGGTTTAAACGAAGACGCACAGTCTATTGCAGAATTTATCCGCACCTGGGTTACCGAAAACGGTCGCTGGAATTCACCTCGGTTTCTACTCGGTGAAAGTTTTGGCACTACCCGTGCAGCCGTGGTTGCCAATTTGCTCCAGGGTGAAAAATTCCAAATGGGTCTGAACGGCATCATCTTTATTTCCCAAGCGCTCGACTACACCGGTTCCACGCCGTATGTGCGGGATAATATTATTGCCCATGTCACCTATCTTCCCACCATGGCGGCAGTAGCCTTGTATCACGGCAAAATTAATCCCAGGCCACACGACATGGAATCATTCCTGCAGCAGGCGCGTGCGTTTGCAACCGATGAATTACTTCCTGCTCTTTTTAAAGGCAACACACTGGACCAGGCAAGCCGTAACCAGGTACGCGATCGCCTGGCTCATTTCACCGGCCTGTCTGCGCAGTACATAGAACGGGCGAATCTGCGTATCCAGGGATTTCGATTTGCCAAAGAATTGCTGCGTAACGAAGGGCTTGCAGTGGGCTTACTCGACGCACGCTATACCCAGGATGAGATCGATGATCTGAACGCTGACCCGGCAGGCGATGCTGCCAGCATTGCCATTTCGCCGGCTTTTAAGTCAGCTTTGATGGACTATATGTTCCAAGACCTGGGCGTCGCGTGGCAGCGCCTGTACCTGGCGCCGGCCGATGATGAGCTAGCCAAACAATGGCGCTGGCGCACGGTGCCTGATGGCGAAGAATGGGAGCCCATGCCGGTCAACACGGCCCGCGAACTGTCCACTGCACTGCGGGCCAACCCGGGACTGAAGGTATTTGTCGCTTCCGGATACTATGACCTGGTCACACCATTTTTCGATGCTGAATACACCCTCAATCGCCACGACATCAGGGCGAATCAGGTTATTTATAAATACTATACGGGCGGCCACATGATGTACGTCAATGAGCCCTCGCGCACACAATTACTGAACGATACCAGGACATTCATTCTCGACCAGATCAGTCATTGAATTAACTTATCCAAGCAGCTGCGTGACCGGATATGCTCGCTCTCGCCCGGTCGAATTTTGGAAACCACCGAACAACACTGGTTTTAGCGAGGGATCTGAACCTTTTGAGCCGTGTGGTTAGTGCCGACAATCAGCGCCGCAAGATCGCCCACCAGCGGGCGATGTTGAGCAGGCTCATCAGGGCGGCGGAAACATAGGTTAGTGCGGCGGCTTTGAGCAGGCGGCGTGAGTGTGGTTCATCCACAGGCTTCAGTATGTTTTGCCGGGTCAACAGGGGCAAGGCACGGGCGAAGCTGGCGTCAAATTCGGTGGGCAGCGTCAGTAAGTGAATAACGGCTCCCGAGCCCAGGGTTAACAGGCCGCCCAGCATCATCATCAAGCCCGCTGCAGGAACCCGGGTTACCGCGATGATCAGCGGAGTGGCCATCAGCAGTAAAGCCCCGGTTTTTTCCACCGGACTGACCCAGCGCACCAGTTGGGTGCGCAACTTGAGTGGCTGGTAGCCGCTGGCATCCTGCATTGCATGGCCCACTTCATGGGCTGCAATGGTGATCGCCGTGAGGGAACGCCCGTCGTAGTGTTGCTGTGTCAGGCGCACCATTTTGTCCATCGGGTCGTAATGATCACCGGCATCGGTGGTTTCAGTGCCGACCTGCTGCAACTGAAGTGAATCCAGCAACTGGCGGGCCAGTTCGCCGCCGGTAAAGGGGTAACGATCGGCTGGCTCGCTGTAACGCTGCATAACCATTTTTACCCACAGTCCGGGGCCGGCCACCAGGGCGAGCAATGCCAGGATTATGATCAGGATGTGCATGGAAGTCCGCTGCTGTTGATGGCGGAATTATACCCTCGGCTTGGGCAGCCGCACATCAGACTTCACGGAATTCATCCAGCAAGGGGAAATAAAGCGCCGTCCGAATCGGCCGGGTTTCGGTTATGGCTACGGCATTTTTGTATCGTTGCAGCTGTTCATGATAACGCTTGGCTTCGTTGTGCAAAAAACCTTCCAGATCACCGCCGCTGTGGCTCGAAGTTTTGTAGTCGATGATCCAGCGTGTGCCGTTTTCAATAAATGTTCGGTCCAGCACCATGTTGCTTGCCTGACCGTCCAATACCGCGGTAATAGCGTATTCACAGTGTGATTCTTCACGGGACTCAAGGATCCACTTGCCGCGTTCTGATGCCAGGCAATTATTGATAGCCCGGGTCGCGCGGGCGATGATCCGATCGGCTTTTTGTCCTCGAACACCTGCGCTTGCGAGTCGTTGGCGGCACCAGTTCTTAAGTTTGGAAATACCGCCACCAGCCTGCCAGTTTTCCAGTCCCTGATCACCGATCAATTGCAATAAACGGTGGACGAGATTACCGGTGAGGCGCGCGTCTTCGCCCGCCCATTTAAATTCAATATAGTCCTGTGGCTGTACCAGTTCGCCATGTTCAGCGTCGGTCAATTGAACCGATTCAGCAGGACACGGCAACTGCCAGTCAGCGCCGAGGCGGCGGTATACCCGGGGCAGAGTGGGCACCGGTATGCCCTCAAGTGCTGCATCCCTGGTAAATGTCTGCAAATTCTCCGCAGCCTGCCTGATCAGTGGAGTCTGTTCAGATTGTATCGCTGGCCATAAACCGCTCAGCAGACTTCTGGAGTTTGGCTTGATTTCATCAGCTGAATTGGGTTTGATCGCAGCGAAGAGATAAAGACTGTGTACCGCGCGGGTGGTGGCGACATAAAGCAGGCGGACGTCCTCCAGGCCCTGGCGCTGCTTTTCAATAGTGGCAATGAACTCGATCAGATCACCCGATTTTTTCTGTTTCTCCAGGTTCGCATTGTTGCGCATGGGCGACATCACTATCCTGCTTTCCCCCGCCAGCCCATCTTTTCCGAACAACTCGAACCAATGCAGCAGTTTGCTTTGATCACCCGCAGGTGAGCGATTGAGTCCTGGTAAAATAACCGTGTCGAATTGCAAACCCTTGGCCGCATAGATCGTCATTACCTGCAATTTTCCGTTGGCGCCGGCATCCGGTTCGGCATAAAGTTTTTCCATGCGTTGAGCAAGGGTGTCGCGGTCAATGGGCAGGTTTTCATCCTCCAATGACTCGAGCAAGTCAAAGTAGGTCGCCGCGTCATCCAGCTGGCTGGCATTTTCCACGCAGGCCGGCCCACCCAGCTTGATCCAGGTGGATTCAAGCAGCGACCTGACGGATTGGCGGCCTCGCCGGTCAACCGCTGCCAGCAAGATGGGGCCAATTCGTTCAAGTCGTTGTTGGCCAGTCTCGCCAAGTGCAGTGGGCGCGCCCTGTCCATCGACGCTGACACTTGCTGTTATGGCGTCCAGAATAATGCGGTCGGAATTACCCGCTACCAGCGCATCGAGATCAGCCAGGTCGAGACCAATATAGGGCGCACGCAGGGTGGCTAACCATGCCAGTCGATCAGCGGGCTGTATCAGTGCCAGGGTGAGTGAGACCAAGTCCTGGATCAGGGGTGTTTCGGCTAAAGGAATGAAGTTTATTGCTTGGTAGCGAAACCGGGGTTGATCCTGTTTCAGGTGGTCGAGCGCTGC
>JADFKH010000023.1 GCA_022565025.1 Pseudomonadota bacterium | reverse complement strand
TCCAGGGGTAAGAATGCTCGCCTACATGGAATCAGGCGGCACCGATGGTATGCACTTTCGTACGGCAGGAATTCCAACATGGGCAGTGAGTAGCATTTTTATGAATCCAAATGAGATGTTTGCCCACGGTCTCAACGAAAGAGTGCCGATCAAAGCTTTTTACGACGCGTTGGATCACTGGAGCATTATACTCAGGGACTTGGCGAGCGATTGAGTGCCGAAAAGAGCAAGCCAGACAATAGGCTTCATTATCGAGCAACGAGGACTTGAATCGACCTTCCCACTTGGTTGGTCATCAGCACAAAGGCATGCACGCTGAAATGGTACCTGTTGCAGGCTTTTGCCTAGGAAAATGTATCCGGCCCTTTACTAAAAAATTACTTATAATGGAAGGCGGTATCTATACTCTTCTCTAATCTGTTTACGCATGCAACTCGATATTCTGCCAACTCTGGAACCGGGCTTATATCCCTCCCAATCGGAACACCAAAAAGAAATTGAGGCTTACTTTGGGCCGTCGCTGTTCCGCGAACTAAGCCCGTCGGAAACAGCGAGTTTACGCGATTTAGACATATTTTTTGTGCTCTTTACCAATCGTTGCGGTTCAACTCTCCTCACTGAAATCATGCATCAAGTTTGCTTTGGTATTCCCCCAAGAGTCGAAGTATTTAACAGCGATTTGCTCATTGCATCTTCGAAGCAGTATGACGTCCAGTCATTCACTCAATATTTTTTACAGGCTGTCTTAGGCTGGCAGGAAAACCAGCAGGTCGGCTTTAAAATTGGTGCTCAGCAGCTCTTCTGGTTAACCAAAACCGGCTTGCTTTCACACTTCAGAAACGTAAGGATTATCAATAGCAAACGCCGGGATACAGTCAGCCAAGCTGTCTCATTCTACATAGCGAAGCAGACTGGACAATGGCACTCGTTAATGCGGAAAAATTCGGATATCGGGAAGATACGCTATTCCCGCAACGAAATACTGCGCTGCTTGCACGCCATTCACGACGGACAACGTCTCTTTACTTACTATGCCGACATGCACAGCCTCCCCTCATTAGATGTTGACTATGAAGACGTCCTGGAGAATCCAGACCGGGAAGTCAATAGAATCGCGGTGTTTCTGGATGCCCCAGAACTAGCAAAAGTTCCGGTGGATCTAGCGGCGATAGACATCAAGCAGCAGAGAAATGAAGACAACGTGCGTCTATTGGCATTATTTAAGCAGGATTTTTTCTGGCAGATTGACGGCGAAAAAAAATGGGGTCAGAAAAAAACGGGGTCAGAGTAAAGTGCCAGAGTAAGCCGACACCTATTGGTGGGTTTGGACATGTCCGGGGAAAAGCGGTTGGCCAATGCGCGTTCTCACAGGCCCCCGCAGCAGCAGACGTACCCAGTTGCGCTCAAGCCGGAGTGTTGGGCGTACTGCCCGGAATTACCGGTACGCTACAGGCCAACGAAGCATTGAAGCTGGCTCTGGGTATCGGTCAGCCACTGACCGGCCGCCTGCTGATGTTTGATGCGCTTAACCTGGATCTCCGCCAGGCAACGCTAAAATCCAGACCGGATTGTCCCGCCTGCGGGACTGGACTGGGCTGCTTCAAGTTCAATCAGAACGATCGAACGCAATGGCTTCCAGCCGCCGCGGACCTCAGATGCTCCAGGAAGAGAGGTTGCGTTCGATCTCGTGCCGGAAGCCCGGATCGTCCGGTTCCACGGTAGAGGGCCAGTAGTGCAGCAGGTCGCCATCGCGCCCGAACAAGTATTTAAAAAAATTCCAGCGTGGCAGGATGTCGCGGGTGTATTCCTCCCCCAGGGCGATAAATAAGGGGTGGGCGCCATCACTGATGATGTGTTGTTTGGTGGTCATTGGGAAAGTGACAGCAAAACGGCTGCTGCAAAACTCCTGGATCGCTTGGTCATCTCCAGGCTCCTGTTGGCCAAAGTCATTAGATGGAATTCCAATGACCACCAGGCTGCTTGGACGGTATTCTTCCCACAGCTTTTGCAGTTTTTCGTACTGCGGTGTGTAACCACATTCTGATGCCGTATTGACCAGCAGCAGGGGCTGGCCGGTCCAGCGATCCAAAGGCATACTGGCGCCATTGATTGAGCGGAATACGAATTCGTGTACGCGCATCAAAGCTCTCTCTAGTCGCAATCGTTCAGAGAATAGCCCAGATTCATTCTGTTTGCTGCACAATCAAGTACAATTTCCGTTTTTGGAGATTTACCCATGAGCGATCGACGCAACAATCAAGCCTACTGGAAGGCAAATCTGAAGCTGGTGGCAGGGTGCCTGAGCGTCTGGTTTGTGGTGTCGTACCTGTTTGGAATCATCCTTGTAGACCAGTTGAATACGATCAGTCTTGGCGGGTACAAGCTGGGCTTCTGGTTTGCCCAGCAGGGTTCAATTTACGTCTTTGTCATGCTGATTTTTTTCTATGCGCACCGCATGAACAAGCTCGACCGGAAGTTCGATGTGCACGAGGACTGACGGGGTCAAATGATGGATCTTAAAACGCTGACCTACATCGTCGTCGGCGCCACTTTTGCGCTGTATATCGGTATCGCCATATGGGCCCGGGCCTCAACCACAAAGGAGTTCTACGTGGCAGGTATGGGCATAAACCCGATTGCCAACGGCATGGCAACCGCCGCTGACTGGATGTCCGCCGCATCGTTCATCTCCATGGCAGGCCTGATTGCTTTCCTCGGCTACGACGCATCGGTTTACCTGATGGGCTGGACCGGCGGCTACGTACTGTTGGCGCTGTTACTGGCGCCTTACCTGCGTAAATTCGGCAAGTTTACGGTGCCTGAGTTTATCGGCGAGCGATACTACTCCAGGACCGCGCGCCTGGTGGCAGTGCTGTGCCTGATCGTGGCTTCCATAACCTACGTGATCGGCCAGATGAAAGGCGTCGGCGTTGCTTTCGGACGCTTCCTGGAAGTGGACTTTGAAACCGGCGTCGGCATCGGTATGGGCATCGTCTTCATTTACGCGGTGATGGGCGGTATGAAAGGCATCACTTACACCCAGATCGCCCAGTATTGTGTGCTCATCTTCGCCTACACGGTACCTGCCATTTTCATCGCGCTGAACCTGACGGGCATGCCGATTCCACAACTTGGTCTGGGCAGCACGATGGCGGACGGCTCGGGAGTTACCTTGCTCGACAAGCTGGATCTGATCGTAACGGACCTCGGCTTCGCCGCTTTTACGGCACAAAAGGGGACATCGCTAAATATGTTCCTGCTGACGTTATCGTTGATGATCGGAACGGCTGGCCTGCCACACGTAATCATGCGTTTCTTCACGGTTCCCAAGGTATCGGATGCACGTACGTCAGCGGGTTGGGCCTTGGTGTTCATTGCCATCCTTTACACGACGGCCCCTGCGGTCGGTGCGATGGCACGTTTGAATCTGATCGAAACCATCCAGACGGGTAAAGTCGGTACGGTAGATGGCAACCTCATATACGAAGAGCGGCCGGACTGGTTCAAGAACTGGGAAATTACTGGTTTGCTGAAATTTGAAGACAAGAATGGTGATGGACGCATCCAATATTACAATGACAAGAACGAGGAATTTGCCGCTCGGGCCGAGGCTTATGGCTGGAAAGGCAACGAGATGGTTAAGATCGACCGCGACATCATGGTGCTGGCCAATCCAGAAATCGCCGGGCTGCCCAACTGGGTCATTGCCCTGGTGGCTGCAGGCGGCCTGGCAGCCGCGCTGTCAACCGCTGCCGGTTTGCTGCTGGCGATCTCCACATCCATTTCCCATGACCTGCTCAAGGGTATGATCGCGCCGGGCATATCCGAGCGCAAAGAACTGCTGGCCAGCCGTCTCGCCATGGCTGGGGCCATTGTTGTGGCCGGTTACCTGGGTATGAATCCGCCTGGATTTGCGGCGCAGGTGGTGGCGTTGGCATTCGGACTGGCGGCATCCTCGCTGTTTCCGGCCCTGATGATGGGCATTTTCAACAAGAGGATGAACCGCGCAGGCGCTATTGCCGGCATGCTGACGGGGCTGTTGTCGACCTTGATTTACATCTTCTGGTTCAAAGGCTGGTTTTTCATACCAGGTACCGAGATGATGGCGGACACGCCGGCCAATTGGGTCATGGGCATTTCGCCCGAAGCATTTGGTGCGATAGGCGCACTACTCAATTTTACAGTGGCAATCGTCGTATCCAAAGTCACTGAACCGCCACCGGAGCACATCCAGCACCTGGTAGAAGAGATCCGCATACCCAGGAGGTCTTCTGTTTATGCGGGTTAGCCCACCTCAAGGCGTTGCTTCGCAAGCTGCAAAGTATTGTGCAGCAACATCGTGATGGTCATCGGGCCCACCCCACCGGGTACCGGTGTTGCCGCACTCACCCAGCCATCTAATTCTTCAAATCGCACATCGCCACAAAGCTTTGTTTTACCGTCAACCACTTCGCGATGCATACCCACATCCACCACAACGGCGCCTTGTTTAAAATCTTTTTTACCTAGCAAGGCTTTTTTACCTGCAGCCACAACCACGAGGTCCGCCTGCTTGGTATGTAAACTGATGTCCGGAGTTCTTGAGTGGCAAACGGTCACTGTTGCATTGGCGTGTTGCAAAAGTAAAGCCATGGGTTTTCCGACAATATTCGAGCGACCAACAACAACAGCCAACTTACCTTCAATGGAAATATCGTAATGCTTTAAAATTTCCATCACGCCATTGGGGGTGCAGGAGTAAATACGTGCTCTGCCCGATAACATCAGGCCTAAGTTTTCTGTGGTCAATCCGTCTGGATCTTTTTGTGGGTCGATCCAGGACAGTACATCATGTTCGTTGAGCCGCTTTGGCAACGGCAATTGCACTAATATACCATCCACTTGATCGTCTTGATTGAGCCTGGTGATTAAGGTTTGCAACTCTTTAAGCGAAGTCCGTTCAGGCAATCGGTGCTCAAAAGACAGCACTCCTACCTGCTCGCAGGCTTTAATTTTATTGCGCACGTACACCGCACTTGCAGGATCTTCACCCACCAGAACTACAGCCAGGCCCGGGGCTCGCTGCTGGGATTGTATAAATTCCTCAACATTTTCAGCGATTTCCTGGCGCTTTTTGACCGCAACCGCCTTACCATCAAGTAATTGCATAAGGTGCCTCAATCGCCGTTCATGCGGCTATTTAGAAGCTTGCGGATTTCGCGGGCTTCTTCGGTGGGGATTTCTTCGGTTTCACGATAGCCCAGGGGTAGGGCGGACATGGCCTGATGGAGGATATCGGCGATTTGCCAGCGGAGGTACCAGCGCTCGTCGGCAGGAATGCAGAACCAGGGAGCCCAGGGGCGCGAAGTTTCGTTGAGCATGTGCAGCAGGGCTTCATCGTACTGCGACCTGAAGCTTGACTCCCTGATGTCCCCACGGGAGAATTTCCAGCGCTTTTGTGGAGTGTCCAGCCGCTCGATGAAACGCCGTGCCTGCATGGCGGGTGAGACGTTAAGCCAGAATTTCAAAACCAGGGTGTTGGCCGTGGCAAGGTGGAACTCGTGCTCACGTATAGCCCGGTATCGGGAAGGCCACAGGGTTTGCGCGTTGGGCGGATTACCGGCGTATTGACCAGCCAGGAATTCGGGATGAACCCGGACGGCCAGCACCTCCTCGTAATAACTGCGGTTGAAAACGCCGATTTCACCTCTTGCCGGCAGGGCCATGCTGGTACGCCACAGGAAATCATGACTCAATTCCCGCGATGTTGGTTTCTTGAAAGCGGAGATGTTAACGCCTGCGGGATCGAGGCCTGCGAAGACTTCGCGGATCGCGCCGTCTTTTCCCGCCGCATCCAGGGCCTGAAATATAAGCAGAATGCTGTACTGCTTGCCGGCGTACAACTTGTGCTGATAAGGACGAATAGCCTTTCGTGCTTTTTTCAGGTGATGTTTACAGTCCTTGTTTGTGTCCGGTGGCGAGAAAGTTGTCGGGGCTGTATCCAGGCTTCCGTCATAGGGAACCAACCAGGGGCTGTCGATTCTCTCAATTACAGCCTCTAAATGACTGGGTTCATTAGCGGAACTCATTCCCTTTCCAAAATGGCGGCTACACCCATTCCCCCGGCTGTACAGATGGAAATCAGGCCTCTCCCGGACCCGGCATCTTCCAGGATCTGTGCCAGTGTGCCGATGATCCTCGCACCCGTGGCAGCGAATGGATGGCCTACTGCAAGGCTGCTGCCTTTGACATTGAGTTTCGAACGGTCGACCGACCCAAGTGCTGATTTCAGCCCCAACCTGGCGGTGCAATATTCTTCGGATTCCCAGGCTGCAAGGGTACACAGAACCTGAGCTGCAAAGGCCTCGTGGATTTCGTAAAAATCAAAGTCCTGCAGGGACAAGCCGGTTCTTTGCAGCATTTCGGCTACTGCAACGGTTGGCGCCATCAGCAAGCCCTCGTCGCTAATGAAATCGACAGCCGCTGTCCGGCTGGCGGTAATGTAGGCCTGCACCGGCAGCCCGTGTTGTTTGGCCCAATCCTCGGAAGCGAGCAAAACTGCCGCAGCGCCATCGGTTAGCGGCGTGCTGTTTCCTGCAGTTAACGTGGCCTTTGGATCTTGCGAGAACACGGTGCGCAGGCCGCCCAGTTTTTCCATGCTGGTATCGGTGCGCATGTTGTTGTCCCGGCTGACACCACCCCAGTTCGTCACCAGCTCATCGAAGAAACCATCCGCGTAAGCCCGGGCGGCTTTTTGATGGCTTTCCAGCGTTAGCTGGTCCTGGTCTTGCCTGGAAATATTCCATTCCATGGCCATTCGTTCGCAATGTTGGCCCATCGACATTCCCGTGCGCGGTTCGCCGTTGGCGGGCAACATGGGTTTGAGTTCGGACAGTCTGAATCCCTTGAATGCCTTGAATCGCTGTTTCGCTGTACGTGCGGCGCCGGCTTTGACCAGCCTTTGTGAGAACTTGCGCCCAAAGGTGATGGGAGGATCTGAGGTCGTATCCGTTCCCGCCGCGATGCCGCACTCAATCTGGCCGCTGGCGATCTTGGCGCCGATCATCAGGGCCGACTGTAGGCTGGTACCACAGGCTTGCTGCAGCGTAATTCCAGGCGTCAGGTGTGAAAGTGAGGTGGAAAGCAGCGCTTCGCGCGCGAGGTTCCAGTCTTTTGCATGAGTCGTCACCGCACCGGCCACCACTTCATCCAGCTGGGCGCCATCCAGTCCGTACCGGTCCACCACACCCTGGATAACACGGGACAGCATATCCATATTGGTTTTATCGGCATAAATCGTATTGGATCGGCAGAAAGGAATCCGGCTGCCACCCAGTACTGCAATCCTGCGAAGCTGCTCACTCATCATTCATCTCCTTTTCGTCCTGTTGCTCCAGGTAGAACATCGGGCCACCCCTGAATGGAGCAAAGCCGGTTCCAAAGATCATGCCCGCATCAAGCACATCGCTGTCTGCAACAATCCCGTCTTCAAGGCAGGCCTGGCATGCTTCGAAATAAGGCGCCATTAGTTCTTCGCCCAGTGACTGCAGATTGATGCCTGCAGATGCTTGGTCATCCTTCACCGGCTTTCCTTTCTTCCATTGGTAGAAACCCTCTCCGGATTTTTTGCCGAGTTTGCCCTCCTCGACATAGGATTTGAGCAGTGCGGCCTCTTCAGCAGCATCCTCACCGCCCAGCATTTCCATGACGTTGAGGCCAACATCCAGCCCAACAGTATCCGCCAGTTCAACCGGCCCCATGGGCATGCCGAACTCCGTGGCCGCCTGGTCGAGTGCTTCCATGGGTACCTTGCGTTCCCGGTGCACCTGCAGTGCTTTCAACATGTAGGGAGAAAGCACACGGTTGACGAGAAAACCCGGGCTACTTTTGACCGGCAATGGGAAGCGATTTATCTGGCCGCAAAAAGCCGAGCCGCGCTCCACTTCACCGGGGTCGGTATTTTTATCGTATACCACTTCGACCAGCGGCATTTTTGCCACGGGGTTGAAGAAATGTAATCCAATTAAGCGGGCCGGCTTTTCAAGTGCGCTGGCCAATTCATCCAGAGGGATGGCGGATGTGTTGCTGGCCAGGATCGCGTCCGGCTTTATTTTCGGTTCGATGGCTCTGAACAATTCGCACTTGGCCTGCGCATTTTCAAATATGGCTTCGATAATGACATCGGCCCGCGCAAGGCCCGATCCTTCGACGTCTGCGATCAGGCGGCTTTGTGCTCCGGCAATCAGGGCCGGAGACCTGAGCTTCTTGGCAAACAGCTTCCTGGCCCGCTTGAGAGCCGGTTCGATGTACTTCATTTCTCGGTCTTGCAAGGTCACTTCCAGTCCTTGCAGCACGCACCAGGCAGCAATGTCACCACCCATGACACCTGCTCCGATTACGTGCACACGGCGTGCTTTGAAATCGCTGCCTTTGCCCTGGGCCTTGAGGCGTTCCATCAGCCAGAAGACGCGCCTGAGTCCGCGCGAAGTACTGCCGGTTATCAGACGGGCATTGCGAGTAGCCTCCTCGGCCAACATCTCTTTGGGGTTATTGCCATGCGCCTCCCAGGCATCGATCAGTTCGAACGGGGCAGGGTAGTGCTTCGGATTGGCCTTTGCGGCAGTTCTCTTTCTCATCTGACCTGCCAGGAATTTACGCACCAAGGCCCAATTGCTGAGTTTCGCAATAAACCCGGGGCCGCGGCTCTTACGGCCTTTGAGGACGGCCCGCCGGGCAGCCCAGCGCAATTCCGCATGCGGGCTGACGAGCTGGTCCACCAGTCCCATGGATTTCGCCTGGTGCGCTCTTAGCATGCGTCCTGTGAGCATCAATTGCAGCGCCTGAAATGCCCCAATCTGCCGGGTACTGCGCATGCTGCCGCCAAAAGCCGGATAGATCCCCAGGCGTACTTCGGGAAAACCCAGTCGGGTTCCCTCGGTATTTTTAGCAATGCGGTAATCAAAACACAGGGCCAGTTCCAGGCCGCCACCGAGACAGTAACCCTCGATGATGACGGCCGTTGGAAATTGCAGGGACTCGACCCGGTTGAATAAATTCTGGGCTTCACGAATCAAACCGGCTGCCTGTTCAACATTTTCCACTTGTTCGAACTCTCGAACGTCGGCACCGATGATGAAAGAACCTTTTTTGCCCGATTGCAGCACCAGTCCCGCAGGTGGTTCAGACTCGAGGAAAGTGACAATTTGCTCCAGTTCATCAAGCACTTCACTTGAAAGACTGTTGGCAGACTCTCCTTCGCGATCCAGCGTCAGCCAGCAGACCCGGTCCAGGTCGAACTCCAAACGCCAGTGCCTGTAGTGTGAATTACTCATAATTGGACTCCATTATTTGACAAAATCACGGGATTTTAAATCCTGCTTGCCGCAGCATGGCTGACAGGCAGATCAGGGGCAGTCCGATGATGGCCGCAGGATCATCGGATTTCAAGTGGGTCAGCAGGGTGCTGCCGCCAGCCTCGGATTTGAATCCGCCAACACAATCAACCGGATTGTCCGTGAGCACATACCGCTGTATCTCGGCATCATCCAGCACCCGGAAGCACACATCCGTGGTAATGGTCGAGTTGGAGAAGAAACCGGTTTGCGTACAATTGACTGCTACGGCAGTGAGGAAGCGCACCCATTGACCACTGAATTGCTTAAGTTGTTCGACTGCCTTTTGTGCATTACCCGGTTTAAAGATGATCCGACTTTCGAACACGGCCAGCTGGTCAGAACCAATCACCAGGGCATCAGGACGTTGATCAGAAACTGCTCGTGCTTTTTCCTTGGCAAGGCGGGAAACCAGGCCGGTAGGGGATTCATCCGGAAGTGGCGTTTCATCGATTGAAGGTGAGAGCACGGTGAAATCCAATGGCAGGCGCTCCAGCAGCATCTTCCTGTAGGGACTCGAAGATGCCAGGATTATCGTTCTATTATGTGACTGAGGGTACATTTGTATAGTAAAATGGTTCGTTCGAATTGAGCCGAAATTGTTATTGTGCAGCTATGTCCCGTGATTTTCCAGACTTTGTAGATCCCTGGAAAGCAGCCGAAGGGCAACGGATGTTTTTTGGTACCATGCCGTTGCAAAGAATGAAGCGTTTGTCGCCCTTGCTGGCTTCAACCGAGGGGGAAGCGAGGTTCGAAGTATCCTTTTATTTTGACCGGCAACGCAACGCCGTTATTAAAGTGGCAGTGAAAGCAGATCTGGTCCTACTTTGCCAGAGAAGCCTTACGCCGTATACGGAGACGGTACAAAGAACCAGTTTGCTGGCCGTAATTCGGGATATTGCCGAGCGGGATATGATGCCGGCCAATTATGAACTGATCGTACAGCAAACTGGGGTGCATGAAACTGGAAGGCTGGCCCTGTTGGAACTGGTCGAGGATGAATTTCTGCTGGCCTTGCCACAGATACCTAAAAATCCGGCAGTGGATGCAATTGAATTTTCGACGGAGGGTGAAGTCAGACCGTTGTCTGATGACCAAGAAAAACGTCCTCAAGGTCCATTTGCCGCACTTGCCGGAATGCTTGAAAAGAGTTGAGTGCTAATGGTGAGCTGCAATGTTGAGAGATGGGCTGAAGGGTAAAACGAAGTCAATACACGGAATTGACAGCATAACTATATGATTTGGTAGACGATTTGGTAATTGATTTGGGAGAATTAATCCATGGCTGTGCAAAAAAGTCGTAAAACACCATCCAGGCGTGGCATGCGCCGTTCGCATGACGCATTGAAAGCACCGACACTTTCCGTCGAGCCGACCACGGGTGAAACCCATATTCGCCACCACGTAAGCCCGGAGGGTTACTACAAGGGCCACAAGGTAATCGATACGCCAGTGATGGAATTCGACGACGACGACGAATAAAGGCCCTCAGACGGCCGCAGGTTGCTGCGAGCGTCTGATTGTCGTGGCTATTACGTCAATATGAGTGTGATCACACCGACGATTTTGGCCCTGGATGCCCACGGTGGTGATCAGGGCCTTGACGTTTCAGTGCCGGCGGCACTGAATGCACTCGAAACCGACAAAAAATTATCGATTATCCTGGTCGGTGACGAAAGCAAAATCGAATGCTTACTCTCAGGCGCATCAATCAGATCCAGGGAACGAATCAGCATCCAGGGCGCTGATTCCATTATTCCAATGGATGCAAAACCCGCGGCGATTCTGAGGCGGGGAAAAGCCAGCAGCATGTGGAATGCTTTTGAACTCGTAGCGCAGGGCAAGGCGAACGCGTGTATCAGTGGTGGAAGCACTACGGCAATGATGGTGTTGGGGGTCAAGCTGATCGGCACCTTGCCGGGAATTCAGAGGCCGGCGCTGATGGCCTATGTACCCAACATCAAGAGCTATACCAGCCTGCTTGATCTGGGCGCCAACCTGAATGTCAGCGCCGAACAACTGGTGCAGTTCGCTGTGATGGGATCGGTGACCGCCAGCCTGGTAAAAGGAGTTGAAAACCCCAGTGTCGGCCTGCTCAACGTCGGTCATGAAGATAGTAAGGGCCATGACCTGGTCCGCGAAGCACATGGGATGTTGCATGAACTGCCCCTGAATTATCTGGGTTTTATCGAAGGTCACGACATTTTCAATGGAAAAGTGGATATTGCCGTATGTGACGGATTCGTCGGAAATCTAATTTTAAAGTCCAGCGAAGGCCTTGCCAGAATGATACTGAAAGATCTGAAAACAACTCTGGACGAAAGCTTTGCCAGCCGGCTGGGTGCGTTTTTGGCCGGTCCTGCATTGCGGCGATTGCTGGTGCGAAGGGACCCTTCATCGCATAATGGTGCACCGCTTCTGGGATTGAACGGCGTGGCGATCAAGAGTCATGGTGCAGCGGACTGCAATGGCATGACCCGCGCCATACTTGAAGCCGGTCGTGAGGCACGCCAGCAAGTGCCAAAAAGAATAGAAGCATCGATACGCAAGTATCATCTGGAGACGACAGAGTGATCTACTCAAGAATCATTGGAACAGGCAGCCATCTGCCGAAAAAAGTGGTCACCAATCACGATCTCGAAAAAATCCTGGATACGGATGACCAGTGGATTCGTGACAGGACGGGCATCCGTGAACGCCGGATTTCCAGCGCCGAGGAGCCCACCACCGTGCTGGCTGAAAATGCCTGTCGCAAAGCACTGGAAGCCGCAGATGTCGATCCGGGTGAAATAGACCTGCTCGTATTGGGGACAACGACTCCGGACCTCATCTTCCCCAGTTCCGCCTGCCTGATCCAGAAAAAACTCGGTTTGCCGGATTGCGGCGCCATGGATGTCAACGCGGCCTGTTCTGGTTTCATTTACGCGCTCAGCATCGCGGACAAATTCATCCGTTGTGGCGACGCAAAAAAAGTCCTGGTTTGCGGTGCGGAAACCCTGAGCTCGCTGATCAACTGGAACAAGCGGGAGACCGCTGTGATTTTTGGTGACGGCGCCGGCGCCATGGTTCTTGAGGCATCCGCAGAGCCGGGCATTCTTTCCACGCACATCCATGCCAATGGTAATTACGCTGATCTGTTGAACACCGAAGTCGGTGTATCGCGGGGCTTCGAGGGGCTCAAAGACAACGATGGCAAAGCCGAACTCATGATGAAAGGCAACGAGGTTTTCAAGGTCGCGGTGCGAACACTGGGCAGAATCGTGGATGAGACGCTTGCAGCCAATAACATGGACAAGTCAGAACTGGATTGGCTGATTCCGCACCAGGCCAACCTGAGAATTATCAGCGCAACGGCCAGGAAGCTGGACATGAACATGGAACAGGTGGTGATTACGGTCGACCGCCACGGTAACACCTCGGCGGCATCGGTCCCGCTGGCACTGGATGAAGCGGTCCGTGACGGTAGAATCAAACGCGGCGATATGCTGCTGCTGGAAGCCTTTGGTGGTGGTTTCACGTGGGGTTCCGCGCTGATTAAATACTAGTATGAAAAAAAAAACCGCGTTCCTTTTTCCCGGCCAGGGCTCACAGTCAATCGGCATGTTGTCTGGTCTGGCTGAGCAATGCCCGGTGGTTGGGGAGACGTTCAGAACCGCCTCGGACGTACTCGGTTTTAATCTCTGGAACGTTTGCCAGGATGGCCCTGTTGAGCGCCTGAACCAGACTGAAGTGACCCAGCCTGCCATGCTTGCGGCAGGTATTGCCACCTGGCGGGCCTGGAAGTCGCTGGGTGGATTTAACCCGGACTGCTTTGCCGGTCACAGCCTGGGCGAGTACAGTGCCCTGGTCGCCGCCGGATCGCTGGAATTTGCCGATGCGCTTGCACTGGTCGCTGAACGCGGCCGCCTGATGCAGTTTGCAACACCTGAAAAGACCGGAGCAATGGCGGCGGTGCTGGGGCTGGAAGACGACATTCTTGCAGACATCTGTGCCGCAGCAGCGCAGGGCCAGGTGGTTTCCTGTGCCAATTTCAATTCGCCGGGCCAGATTGTAATTGCCGGTGACAAAGCAGCAGTTGAACGTGCCTGTCAATTGGCAACTGAGGCAGGCGCAAGACGAACCATTCCACTGGCAGTCAGTGTCCCCTCACACTGTGCATTGATGCAGAGCGCTGCTGAAAAGCTCTTTGATGTCCTGGCCGGGCTTGTTGTTGTTCCGGGAAAGATACCAGTCATCCACAATGTGGATGTCAAGGTTCACAACATAACGGCTCACGACGTCGAAGTTTCCGACAACAAAGTTCACAATGAGGCCGACGGAATTCGCGATGCCCTGGTGCGGCAACTCTCGCAGCCAGTGCGATGGGCAGCATCTATCCAGACCCTGATCGGGGACGGAATCACTCGCTTTGCCGAGTGCGGACCGGGTAAGGTTCTGACCGGACTGAACCGGCGAATCTCGCGGGATGTTTCTTCCGTTGCGTTAATCACCCGGGAAAACCTGGCTGAAACTTTGGCAAATTGGAGTTAATAATGAAGTCAGCAATGGAACTAGGGCTTGACGGGCAGGTAGCAATTGTCACGGGCGCCAGCCGGGGTATCGGGGCAGGTATCGCAGATGCCCTGGCCGCAGTGGGTGCAAAAGTCGCTGGCACGGCCACCACGGAACAAGGCGCAGAGGCTATTGCTGAGCGCCTGGCAGAGATTGCCCACGGCTGTAGCGGAGAAGTGTTGGATGTCAACGATATTGATGGAACAGTTGGCCTGGTTTCCCGGGTTACGGCGACATTGGGCGCGCCTGCCATCCTGGTCAACAACGCCGGGATCACGCGTGATCAACTCCTGATGAGAATGAAAGAGGAGGACTGGGATGCGGTCATTGACACCGACCTGCGCTCTGTTTTTCGCCTGAGCAAAGCCTGTTTGCGTGGAATGATGAAAGCCCGTTCGGGCCGAATCATCAGTATCGCTTCGGTTGTCGGTTCCATCGGCAATGCCGGACAGACGAATTATGCCGCCGCGAAAGCCGGCATCATGGGGTTCAGCAAATCACTGGCACGGGAAATCGGATCACGCGGTATTACGGTCAATGTGGTGGCCCCCGGTTTCATTAATACGGATATGACCAGAGCGCTCGATGAGTCGCAAAAACAGCGTCTGTTGAACGATATTCCCCTGCAGCGACTGGGCGAGGCCGGGGACATTGCGGCCGCCGTATTGTTCCTTGCATCCAGGCAGAGTAGTTATATCACGGGACAGACTTTACATGTCAATGGCGGCATGTATATGGCCTAGTACTCGACACGAAATCGACAGATGACGATTCCGGTGCCGTTTACATCGAATAATGATTGGCCGCCGCTTTAACCAGAAGGCATGAAGATTGGCCGCAAATTACGCCAATTACGCCAATCAAAGAGCGAATTTGATGCTGAGGTTGTTGCGTGCCAGCATGCACCGCCTCGTGAAATCCGACTCTGGAAACGTGAACCATAGCCCATGAAAATACTCCACATCTTTGCTACAAAGTCAAAAATTCTAATAACAACACATTCCCATCCAAAAAATTCGCGTAATTGGCGAAATTTGCGGCCCATACCTAATGCTCTAACGCTCTCTACTTTAGTTACTGAACAGAATTGACAACATCAGGGATCAGACTGGAAATACGCAGGCTAGTACTCCTTGATAGTTAATGTTTTTTTAACGTGATGGAGTACCATACTGTCGTTAATGGCAAAAAACTGGTATCGGAGCCGCATATTCATTAAAATTGTGGCCCTGCAACCCCGATAGAGGAATCTACATAAAATGAGCAGTTTTGAAGAACGCGTCAAAAAAATCGTAATTGAACAACTCGGAGTCAAAGAAGACGAAGTCACACTGGGCGCGTCTTTTGTCGATGATCTTGGCGCAGACTCCCTGGACACGGTTGAACTTGTCATGGCGCTTGAAGAAGAATTTGAGTGTGAAATTCCGGACGAAGAGGCAGAGAAAATCACCAGTGTTCAACAGGCAATTGATTACGTATCAGCAAATACCTGAAGATTTCCATTCCGTATGGTTCATGGCGGCCGGCTTTTCGTCGGTCGCTGTTTGTTTCATGCCTTGAGTGCTCCCCCGTGAGGTACCGATCGTGTCGCAGCGCCGAATTGTTGTAACAGGCCTGGGTCTATTGTCGCCGGTCGGCAATACCGTGGTGGAATCCTGGGACGCTATTTGTAATGGTCGTAGTGGCATTGACCTGATCACGGAATTTGACACCTCACAGCTGGCCACCAAGATTGCAGGGGAAATCAGGAACTTCGACGTGACGGATTTCATGCCTGGCAAGGATGCGCGGCGCTGCGACAAATTCATGCATTACGGTCTGGCTGCTGCCCAGGAAGCCATGTCCGAGGCCGGTCTTCTCGATGGTAATAATGGCATCGATCCCGAGCGGGTTGGGTTCGCACTCGCGGCCGGGATTGGCGGGATTTCAACCATTGAGACCACGATGCTGACCTACCGGGACCGGGGGGCACGCCGGGTTTCACCGTTTTACATCCCTGGTTCAATCGTCAATATGATCGGTGGATTCCTGTCCATCCGTTTCGGCTTCAAGGGTCCGAATATCGCCGTGGTCAGTGCCTGCGCGACAGCCTCGCACAACATTGGACTGGCAGCGCGCATGATCAAATACGGTGATGCTGAGGTGATGGTGGCAGGTGGTGCAGAATATGCAACGACACCAACGGCAATGGCAGGCTTTGTTACAGCCAAGGCCATGTCGACCCGCAATGACGATCCCGCGGCAGCCAGTCGTCCCTGGGACAGGGACCGGGACGGATTTGTACTTTCCAACGGAGCCGGCGTTGTGGTGGTCGAAGAACTCGAGCACGCAAAGCAGCGCGGCGCCGCTATCTATGCCGAAATTGCCGGATTTGGCATGAGCGGCGATGCTCATCACATGACGGCACCACCAGCAGATGGTGAAGGTGCGAGCCGTTGTATGAATATCGCCATGCGCGATGCCGGCATTAATCCAGATGAGGTTGATTACATCAATGCTCACGGAACATCGACACCCCAGGGGGACCGGGCGGAGTCGGATGCGATCAAAACGTCATTCGGTGAACATGCCGCTCGCCTGGCAATCAGTTCCACAAAGTCCATGACCGGTCATCTATTGGGCGCTGCCGGTGGTGCCGAGGCAATTTTCTGCATGCTTGCCATGCGTGACGGCATTGCTCCGCCCACCATCAATCTCGATCATCCAAGTGAAGACTGCGATCTCGATTTTGTACCTAATTCGGCCAGGGAGATGCCGATCAAGATTGCGATGTCCAATTCTTTCGGCTTTGGGGGTACCAACGGCACACTGATCTTCAAACAGTTTCAGCATTGAACCAGCCTGCATGTGCCGTGAAATCAGGCGACGAACCGGCAGCGGTACACTTTGTATTTCTTACCAATCCTGAATTGTGCTTACACGCCATTGAAAATAATAAATAATCAAGAAAAACCAGCGAAACTCATGCAATATGCGGGTTAGGGGCAATATCAACTTGAAGGAATACCAGCCCATCTTTTCCCAGTGGCTTGACCACTCACCGAATCTTGCGGGTCTTTCCGAAGTTTTTCCAAACCAGTTTCCCTATCTGCTGGAAAGCACCACCAGGGGCGCGCTGGGTTCGCACAGCCTGTTGTTATTCGCAGGGGACGAAGTACTCGTGCTTGCTGCGGATGACGGCTTGTCGGGCCCGGGTACGGGGGATTCATTTTTTACCCGCCTCGAGTCCTGGTACCAGAGTGAACGAACCGTTTGCAGAGAAACAATAGAAGAGGGCAACACCGTAATCCCGTTTACCGGTGGCTGGTTTGTTTATCTCGGTTATGAAATGGCGGCAGAAGTCGAGAGCACCCTTGACCTTCCTTCCAACCGGACCGGAATGCCCGATGCAATCGCTCATCGTTGCCACGGGGCGATTATCGTTTTTCACGATCTCCAAGACCCTGCTCGCGACAGGTCGGTCGCTGTGGCAGAGTCAAATGCCGTTCTCGCCCAAATCGTGTCCTGCATCGACCACCGGCCGGTGCACGCCCGTCATGCCAAGGTAGGTGAACTGAGCAACCTTGACGAAGAAGATCCGGAACGATACAAGGCGGCAGTGTCACGAATTCACGATTACCTGTTGGCAGGTGATGTTTTCCAGGTCAATATTTCCCGGTCCTGGAGTGGTGCTTTTTGTACCGATGTTGATCCGGTAGCCCTGTATCATTCGCTTTGTCATTTCAATCCGGCTCCCTTTGCCGGTTTGTTGCGCTGGCAGGACAGCGTGATGTTGAGTTCATCGCCTGAACGGTTGGTGCAGATTCGAAATGGCAATATCCAGACCCGGCCGATTGCAGGCACAAGGCCTCGCGGAGCCAATATCAGCCAGGACCGCGACCTGTCAGATGAATTAATCAGCAATCTCAAGGAACGGGCGGAACACATCATGCTGATTGACCTGGAAAGAAATGATCTGGGGCGGGTGTGTAAATCCGGCACGGTAGAAGTCAATGAACTGATGGTGGTGGAATCCTATGCCCATGTTCACCACATAGTCTCAAATGTGCGGGGCGAATTGCTTCCCAATGCCAGCCCCATCGACGCCATCAAGGCGGTATTCCCCGGAGGAACGATCACCGGCTGCCCGAAAGTCCGGTGCATGGAAATCATTGCGGAACTGGAAGGCGACGGAAGGGGCTATTATACCGGTTCGATGGGATACCTTGGCCGTGATGGAAGCATGGATCTGAATATACTGATCAGGAGCATGCTGGTTCAGGGCAGACATTTTGTATTCCGCACGGGCGGCGGTATTGTGGTGGACTCCCTGCCTGATGACGAAGTGCGTGAGACCCGCGACAAGGCGCGGGGGATGCTGATGGCTGTCGAATCGCTCGGCAATTCCGTCAATGCGGGTGAAGGTGTGAAGACATGCTTGAATGCCTGGTAGAAGGTGAAATATCGGATCGGATCCTGGCGGCTGACCGCGGGCTTCAATATGGAGATGGCCTGTTCGAAACCATGGCGATTTTGCATGGGCAGCCTCGGTTCTGGCAGGCGCACATGGATCGATTGGCCGCCGGTTGTGAACGGCTCGGTCTGCCCGTAACACCCCAGGCTATCTTGTTCCGGGAAGTGCAAACGGTAAGCGCGGGGCAGCAAAACTGCGTGGTCAAGATCATCATTACCAGGGGGACCTCGGGAAGGGGGTATGCTCCGGGTTTTCCGGTTAACACCAACCGCATTGTGTGTTCCTATGCCTGGCCTGTGGATCCGGGCAATCTGGTCGAAACGGGTATCCGCACCCGGATTTGCACACTGCGGCTTGGGCTGCAACCTGCGCTGGCAGGCCTGAAGCATCTGAACCGGCTGGAACAAGTTTTGGCAAGGGCGGAATGGAATGACAAGGCCATTCACGAGGGCATCCTGCTGGACCCCGAAGATCATGTCATCAGCGCAATTTCTTCCAATATATTCCTGGTGTCCGGTGACAGCCTGTTGACACCACGCATGGATCGTTGCGGTGTGCGCGGCGTGATGAGAGCGCAAATCCTCAAAGCGTTTAAGTCACGCTGCCAACAGAGGAGGATCACGCTCGATATGCTGCCGGAAGCCGATGAAGTGTTTGTATGCAACGCAGTACGCGGCATTTTCCCGGTTACCCGTATAGATCACTGGGAATATTCAATCGGGCCGGTTACGCGGGAAGTCCAAAAATGGTTGAGGGACAGGGTTTCCCCGCCAGTGGGTTCGAACTGATTTTCACCAATGAAGCGCTTCGGGGCAATCACAGGCATATTGGCGCTCATGGCAGGCTTTGCAGTCCTGTTTGCCTCGCAACAGTACCAGCGTTTCCTGGAAACTCCGCTTAGCTTGCCGGTGGAGGCTTACGTGTTTCAGATCGAGTCCGGTGCATCAGGCAGCACCATCATCAAGCACCTGGCCATGTCCGGTTTTACCCGTAATTCCTGGCAATGGAGATTATTGATGCGGCTCGAACCACCCACCATCAAGACCGGAGAATATCAGTTGGATCCCGGTATCCTGCCGCGCGAACTCTTGCAGTTGTTGTCCAGTGGTGCCGTGGTCCAGTATCGTTTCACCCTGGTTGAAGGTTGGACCTTCACCCAATTGCTGCAGACCCTGTCGAAAAATGACGTACTGAAGCAGACCTTGGTCCCGGACTCCGATGAAGCCGGTACAGCCGTGATTTCCAGCCTGGGTGTTGATCATCCAGAAGGTTGGTTTTTACCGGAAACCTACCAGTTCACACGTGGTGACTCCGATTCCGATATCCTTGAGCGGGCTCACCAGGCGATGGAAAGGGAGTTGGGGCGTGCGTGGCAAGCCAGGACTGATGATCTGCCGCTGAACTCTCCTTACCAATTGCTTATCCTCGCTTCGATTATTGAAAAGGAGACCGGAAAAGCCGAAGAACGTGGACAGATTGCCGGTGTATTGATCCGCCGCCTGCAACAAGGGATGAAATTACAGACGGATCCCACAGTAATCTATGGCTTGGGCGATTCATTTGACGGCAATATCCGCCGCCGTGACCTCAAGACCGACACCCCTTACAACACCTACACACGCTTCGGCCTGCCTCCGACACCCATTGCCATGCCGGGCCGAGCGTCACTTTTGGCAGCAGCCCAGCCTGATGCCGGGGATGCGTTTTATTTCGTCGCAGATGGAACGGGTGGACATACTTTTTCGGCCACACTGCAAGAGCCCCAAAAAGCGGTAAAGAGATTGATCAAGAG
>JADFKH010000022.1 GCA_022565025.1 Pseudomonadota bacterium | reverse complement strand
TCGAGGAAGTACGCGGTGAGATTCAGCTTAACGACACTTTTCGCTTGGGAAAGCTGGAGTTGAACTACGGCGTTGGTGCCGAGACGTCGACCATAAAGCAAAGCGGCGATGCACAGGCGAAACGCAGTTTCTTCTATATCAAGCCCCAAGTAACTTTAAGCTACGCTGCGAATCAGCAGCGCCAGACGCGGTTACGAATTGCACGTGAAGTGTCGCAGCTGGACTTCAAGGACTTTGTCAGTGCGACGATTTTCGTGGACGATAATGTGGTGGCGGGTAATCCGGATTTGCGACCGGAGACTACCTGGATTGCGGAAGTCAGCGAAGAGCGACGATTTGGCGAATTGGGCGTAGTCAAACTGACCGCTTTCCATCATTGGATTACGGATGTGGAGGACTTGCTGCCACTGAGTACCGACGTTGAGGCACCGGGAAACATCGGTAACGGACGCCGCTGGGGGGTAATCCTCGAAACTACGGTGCCACTTGATTCCATTGGTCTTCGCGCGGCGCGAATCGATGTAAAAGCCCGCTGGCAAGACTCTGTTGTCGTCGACCCTGTCACTGGAATTGACCGCGTACTGTCAGCTGAAGGGGGGGACGGGGGTGGCCTGAAGTTTCGCGACGAAAACAAATATGCGTTATTCGTCGACTTCCGGCAGGATTTTGATGCAGCTCGAGTTGCTTGGGGATGGAATTTTGTGACGCGCGCCGAGAGGCCATTATTTAGAGTGGACGAACTCGACGTTTTCGACGAAGGGACGGAACTGAACGTATTCATAGAAACAACTCGTTGGTTCGGCATCAAAATTCGATTCTCCGGCTTGAATATTCTCGATTTCCGGCAGTCCCGCGATCGGACCGTGTACGTTGGCGAGCGTGACCTGTCGCCGGTGGAGTTTCGTGAGCTTCGAACTCTGACCAATGGGGCCAGAATTTTGTTGACGCTTAGCGGCGCTTTTTAAGTCCCGCGCTATCCCCAGGCGCGGTTGTCGACGGTATTCTCATAGGTGGCGCCCGGCACCACCATGTTCCATTTGGCGGTCCAGTTATAGGTGTCGTCGAAGCGTTCACGCGTATACGGTTGTGGTGGGGCGTGCAGCAGGCGCGAGACCTTGAGTTCGTGCTCTTCCAGAAGGCCGCCAGTTTCCGCAACAAAGTAGTGGGCGTACGGCGTGGGGTCTTTTTCAAGCACCTTGACCGCTCTTGCCTGCGCACGGAACATCGCTGCGAGCAGCGGGCCGCTGAGATCGTCGCTGGCCGCCTCGCTGCGGGTCGTGTGGGACTCGATTAGAATGCGCATTCCCTGCTTCTCCGCCACGCTGATCCAGGGCTCCATCAGGCTTACCGCTTCGATTTTGCCCTGGCGTAAGGCCTCGAGTCGCTGCGACATCGCCCCTGCGTTGGTCGTCTTGATGTGCTCCGGAGTCAAAAAGCCTTCCAACATCTTCAAGGTGGTGAAGTGGGAGCCGTTGTTCGGCGTCACCGCGATCGCTTTATCCTTCAGCTGCTCCGGCTCGTAGACATCACAGTCAGGTGCAACGGCAATGGCGAACGACGACATAGAAGCACCCAGCGCCACGATCTTCCGCCGCCGGAGTCCGTGCGCATCGGCTTCCACAGCGCGTTTCATGATCCCCCATTCGCACATGCGATACTGATCAATGCCACCGTCGTTGTATAGCGAATCGAGTGGGCGGTCCAACACCGAATCCCACTTAACGCTGTGTGCGGTCGTGACCTGGGCCATCCCCGGAGTAGTCACAAACTGGATGTCCAGTCCCTCGTCCTCGAAGAACCCCTGGTCGCGAGCAACCAGCACCGGCAGGTCGTGTACCGCGTTCATAATCGCCACCTGCGGTCTCTCGTTTGTCGCCTGATCAATCATCGTCGTTGCCTTCTATTTAGTCTGTGATCTTGCACTAAAGCGGCTATTGTGGCAACAGCCCGGTTGCCGGAATGCCGGGCCCCGCCGGCAACGGGATTGTTTGATCATATTTCATTCAGAAACATTGACCGTATCAGACCATGTGGAAACTACAACACCGTCAGAGTCTCGCGCGATAAATGAAATTTCATGGGTTCCCGTTGCCGGCCGAGCGCGAAACGAAGTATTTCCCAAACCCGAAGAATGGACTTCTCCATCGATGTACCAGGAATAAGTGTTTTCTGTATCTGGGCCTAGATCGATTGAAATAAGCTGTCCGCTTGCATAATCTGGCAGCTTAATATCATAGGTAAACCTCGGCGGTTTAGTCGGTGGAAGTGGTCTGACTGGAATTGATCCTCTCAAGTTTGCATCGATTGAACCAGTCACTGTTCCATAAATGGTATGGACAAAAAGATCATAGGTTCCGATTTCCAAAAGACCATTTTTCGGTGTAAGTGTAATAGAGCCATCATCATTAGCCTTAAAATCGAACATAAAGCTGTAGTCACTTATATGTGTACTGCCTGCGGCTGTCTCAGGGACTTGGTTGCCAGATTTATGCACACCTGAAACTATTTTTGTGATTTCACCTGGCAAAACTGGTTTCCCATCATAAGTTACGAAGACTTTTTGCGATTGAGAAACATCCTTAAACTCAATCTCTCTTGGAGAAAGAGTCATCTGTGCAAAAACCGATGATGAAAAAAAGACGTTGATGAGAGTAAGTAAACAATATTTTGATTTGATCATACGTGAAGGGTTACTACATTTGACGAGCATTATCAAAATTTATGAGTTGCACGTACGAGTTGAATACAAGCTTATATCCAAAATGACTGCCAGCTACACTGCACAACCGGATCCTTCGTGCAATAAGTGGGCTAGTTACCCAGTAGTATCGTTGGCTCCGGCGTGTCTTCCAGACCCCAGCCACCCATCAGGTAATGGTGGACAATGCGTATGGCAGTTTGCCCTGAATGCTCCTTGAATCCATCCAAATGGCCGAATCGTTCGCCAAGTTCGTTTTGCACAAAACCCGCCATCTCATCATGAATCCAAATGGGAACAAAGCTGTGGAAGGCTGTCTGGCAGGCAATTTGCAGGGCTTCGATGTAGTCACAGCCCTGTTCAAATCGATTACGATCAGTGACTTCATAACGCCCGGGTACGAAGCGCTCAAAATCAAGGTCCAGAAAGCTGCGCATGATTTTTACAAAATTGGATATGTGGTAATCAGGCATCAGTCCATAACGGGCATTGGGTAAAATGGTATCGCTGGAGAAAAACAGTTTCTCCTCTTCAAACCAGGCAGATAAATGACCGGTGCCGTGCACCGGACCCCGGTTCAGTAATACAAATTCCGCACCGTCGTAGCTGACATTGTTTTTCGCCCCGCTTAGAGCCTGGGTGACGGGGAGCTGGCCGTCTGCAGCTCGCATAAGCACGACCTTTGCGGTCATTTCGTCGGCGACGATGTTGGCGTCCGGTGCAAAATCGGCAGCAAAACCTGCATGGTCGAGGTGGTCGTGGCTGTAAATGATGGTCGCTACAGGTTTTCCGGGAACCAGTCGGGCGATCTCCGCGGCATAGGCCCTGGCGCGGGCGGGTGTACCAAAGGTATCGAAAGCAACCACCGAATGATCCGCTTCCATGAAGATCGTGCGGTATTTGCCGTCGCTGATTGTCCACAGCCGGTCCGAGAGTTGTTCGCAGGTCATGGTTGGCGCAGCAGCAAGATAATCCTGTACAGCCGGGCTGGTGAAAATTCCCTGGTGTTCACTCATTTTCATCGCTTCCCGTTTATAAAGGCCTGATTTCGGCCGTCATGTTACCCTCGATGCCCCATCCGCCGGTCAGGTAATGTTGCATGTAGCGGGACAGGTTCATTGCACAATATTCATCAAAGCGAAAGTGCCTGCCGAATTTCGGTTTGAGATGCTGGTAGGTGTAGCTGGTGACCTCTGCATAATCATCTGCATCCAGGCCCGCACCGATGGCTTCCTGGGCCATTTCCGCCATCCGGTCATAATAATCTAGGTTTTCTTCGAAGCCTGAACGATCGGTAATCCAGAAGTGGCCGGGTACAAAGGTGTCCCAATCCAGACTCAGGAAACGCCGCATGGTCGGCACATAGGGGCTCAAATGCCAGTCAGGAAAAAAGGTATACCCCACCCCCGGTATCACGGTATCGACCATGAACAATAACTTCGATTGCGGGAAATAGGCGGCAACATTCCCGTCTCCATGGGTTGGCCCGGGATAAATCAACTCAAATTCAACCCCGTCGATCCGGTATTGTTTGCGCTCACCCGACCAGGTTTCAGTAGCCTCAAGCTGGCCATCGGATTGGCGGCCCGTGATCACCTGGTTACACAGATCATGGGCAATGATGTCGGCTTCGGGCGCCAAGTCTGCAGCGTATCCGGTGTGATCAAGATGATCATGGGAATAGACAATGGTATGCACCGGCTTGTGGGGGAAAACCCGGTGCATGGCGCCCTGGAAAGCCCTTGCACCACCCGGAGTGGTGAACGTGTCAAAGGCAATAATACCCTTTTTACCCTCAATGAATATCGTTCGGTATATGCCTTCGCTTACGGTCCAGATATTGTCCCTGACCGGCACATAGCTAATGTCCCGCCAGGCACCCTGGATCTGATCAGACCCCGGGATGGTGAATATTCCGCAGTGTTCGTGTGCTGTTTTATTTGGGCTGCTGTCGATTTCTTTGTCAGTCACCTCGATGCTCCTGTTCGCCGACTCGTCCAGTGTAAACCATAGCAGACAATGTTCGCCTCTGTGAATGAACACTGACTGCAAAGCGAGGATCGGCAGGTAAATGTTGATGGCCTCGGAACTAAACCCCAGCAGCACCATCGGCATCAGGCTCAATGATCGCGTTACAAGGATATCCACGAGATGCAACCGGTATTGGGCAAGGTCGGTGACCAGCATGATCAGGACCACCTGGATCACCAGCGGCAGCCCCCGGATAAATCTGTGGGTGTCTTCTATTTATTGTCGACTAACTGGACGACTTCAGGCTCAGGTGGGGCCGCTTCGGTGCTGGCGTTTTCGCCTTCAGGCCGGGAACAGCCGATGGTCAACAAGAGGCTGGTTGCAATCAGCCCGTGAGCCAACATCCGGCTGGGTTGCTGAACATTGATAATTGTCATCAGTATGTCTCCTTAATGATGGATTGGCTAACGTCGCCTCGGGCGGAGTCATCGATATACTGCCGATGTGCCTGGCCATGCTTTAATAACAAGGGAAAAACGAATGATACGCACACAGCTGGAAACTGCAAGACTTATACTTTATTTGTTTACTTATGACGAGATCCAAATAATGTTTGAATTGAATTCAGATCCTAAAATAATCAATCATGATAGCCTTCTGGCGATCCGTCGGCGGCCCCAATGCCAGGAAAAGGGAGCACGCACAGATGCGTGTTAGCTGATGTGCATTAATTTGGCCTTTATCAAATGAAAACCTTACCGGCGGGCTTACCCTGGCCGACGAGGTTATCGAGGAGATTTAAAATGGTCACTGTCAATATCGACACAATTCTTAATAAATTCCCCTTACTAGTGACTTGGCATTCTGGAGACAAATCTGCCACTGCCCACACCCCGTGCTCAAGCACCAACCCGGCTCAGAATGGTCTGTGTTTTTGCCAGGATAAACAGGATCTTGGTAATTGTTTTAGCCAGGGAGTTTCAATACTTGTGGTGCCTAAGTCCCTGGGCGATTGCGCGAAGGCTCTCAACCCTGGCGGCAGCGCTATTCTCATCAGCGATGAGCTACAAGCTGCAATGGCCAAATTGAATACTGAGTATTTTCTTCCCCAGTGGGGACGCACACCGTTTGGCGAAGATCGCATTCACCCTTCGGCAAACATCCACCCCAGCGCCAGGTTGCACGAAAGTGTTGTGGTTTACCCCAATGCTGTGATTGGCCCGGATGTAATCATTGCAGAACAAACAGTCATTGGAGCTAACACGACCCTCGAAGGAAACATCACCGTTGGTAAACGTTGTTTCATTAAGTCTAATGTCTTTATAGGCCATTCGGTGCAAATTGGTGATGACTGCCGTATTGAACCGCAAACCTCCATAGGGACTGATGGTTATGGATATGGCTCAGACAAAAATGGGCAACACTTTGCCAAACCCCACTTCGGCAAAGTCATTCTCGAAGACCGGGTAGAAATTGGCTGTGGAGTGTACATTGACCGCGGTACTTTTGATGACACAATTATTGGCGAAGGAAGCAAAATTGACAATCATTGCCACTTTGCCCACAACACGATCATTGGCAAAAATTGTTTGATCCTTGCCGGATTTATCGTGGGCGGTAGTTCTACTTTTGGTGACAATTGCGTGTTTGCCGGCCGGGTAGGCGCTAATGGCCACATCAGTGTGTGTGATGGCGTAACCATTGGGCCGGTTTCTGTGATCAGTAAAAATATTACCAAGCCAGGGAAGTACGGCGGGTTTCCTCTTGTCCCTTATAAGGACTTTATAAAAAATCAGGCTTCCTCAGCATCTCTTTATGACATGCGGCAGAGCGTTAATAAAATTCTGAGGAAAATTGGCATCAAAAAATAAGGCAGCCACTATTTACGGGTTAAAATGGTGTTTTTGCTGAAGGCGCAAAGTTCATGTCTGATAAACGATTTACCGGTACGGACTGTTATGTCGCCACCGAAGACCTCACCACCGCCGTCAACGCGGCGGTCACACTGGGCCGCCCCATTCTCATCAAAGGTGAGCCGGGTACCGGCAAGACACAGCTTGCACAGGAGATTGCCCGCGGTCTGGACAAGCCCTTGTTGCAATGGCATGTGAAGTCCACCACCAAGGCGCAGCAGGGGCTGTACGAATACGACGCGGTGGCCAGGCTGCGCGATTCACAACTTGGGGACGAACGGGTTCATGACATTGCGAACTACATCGTCAAGGGGCCGTTGTGGGAGGCCTTTGAGCTGGACAAACAAGCGGTGCTCCTGATCGATGAAATCGACAAGGCGGATATCGAGTTCCCCAATGACCTGTTGCGCGAGCTCGACCGGATGGAGTTCTACGTCTACGAGACCCACCAAACCATCGTGGCAAAACATCGACCGATCATCGTCATCACCAGCAACAATGAAAAGGAACTGCCGGATGCTTTCCTGCGCCGCTGCTTTTTTCACTACATTCGTTTTCCCGATAAGGAAACAATGGTCGATATTGTTGAGGTGCACTACCCGGGCCTGAAAAAAGAACTGTTGAGCGAAGCACTCAACGTGTTTTACGGATTACGCGAGGTGCCGGGTCTGAAGAAAAAACCATCGACCGCCGAATTATTGGACTGGCTGAAACTGCTGCTGGCCGAAGATGTGCCGCCCGAGGCGCTATCCAGTGACGACCGGCGCAAGACGCTGCCACCGCTGCACGGCGCACTGCTGAAAAACGAGCAGGACGTGCACCTGTTCGAGCGCTTGATTTTCCTCAACCAGCGCAATGCTCGTTAGCTTTTTCTTCGCGCTGCGTGAAGGGGGACTGAAGGTCTCCATCACCGAGTTCCTGACGCTGTTGGAACTGCTGAAGAAACGGGTAATTTGCTTTGATGTCGAGGAATACTATTATCTGGCGCGTGCCTGCCTGGTAAAGGACGAAGCGCTGTACGATCGTTTTGACCGCGTGTTTTCAGCCCATTTTAAAGGCATAGAGCAGTCGTTCGGCCCGGCAGGGGCGGACCTCCCCGAAGACTGGTTGCGCAAGCAGTTCGAGCTGGGCCTGAGCGAGGAAGAAAAGGCACGAATCCAGGCGCTGGGCGGCTGGGAAATATTGATGGAGACGCTCAAAAAGCGCCTGGAAGAACAACACGAGCGTCACCAGGGCGGCGACAAGTGGATCGGTACCGGTGGGACTTCACCTTTTGGTGCTTATGGATACAATCCCGAGGGTATTCGTATCGGGCAGCAAGGTTCACGCCACCGCCGGGCGGTGAAAGTATGGGACAAGCGCGAATTCCGTAACTTAGATGCCTCCCTGGAATTGGGTACGCGCAATCTGAAAGTGGCCCTGCGCCGGCTACGGCGCTTTGCGCGTGAAGGCGCGGCGGAAGAACTGGATCTACCCGATACCATTGAGTCCACCGCCAAGAATGCCGGCCTGCTGGACATCAAAATGGTTCCGGAACGGCACAATGCGACCAAGGTGTTGCTGTTCCTGGACATCGGCGGATCCATGGATGACCACGTGCGTGTTTGCGAAGAGCTTTTTTCCGCGGCCAGCAGCGAATTCAAGCACCTCGAATATTTTTACTTCCATAATTGTGTCTACGAAGGTGTTTGGAAAGACAATAAACGCCGTCACTTGCACAGAACATCAACCATGGACTTGTTGCACAAGTATTCAGCCGACTACAAGCTGATCCTGGTTGGCGACGCCACCATGAGTCCTTATGAAATCCATTATCCAGGCGGCAGCGTGGAACACTGGAATGAAGAAGCGGGCTCCACCTGGATGAAACGTCTGCTGGACACCTACCACAAAGCGATCTGGCTCAACCCGGAGCCGGTCAATCGCTGGCCATACACGCCGTCCATCCAGATGATGTCGGAGTTGATGGAACAGCGCATGTTTCCGCTGACCGTCAACGGCCTCGAACAGGGTATGCGTGAATTATCCTAAGCCCGTGGCCGAATAATGCTCATTTCAGGTCCATCGATTGGTGTAGGCATAGAAATAAGCACCAACTGCCCCGGCGAGGCCCTGGACGAGAAGGCCACCCATGGTTCTTGCGATCGCTACGGGCGTAATTCCAACTGCCAGGTTCAAGCTTAGGTGGATGGCAATCAGCGCAACGGAACCAGCCAGTACGTAAAGTGCGATTGGCCTTCTGCCCAGCCATAGGCAAAATAGCGCGGCCACCAGGAAAGCGGCAAGGAATGCCGCTGCAATCATGGGCAAAAACATTCCAGCCATACCCGCGATATCTTGCAGAGTCATCTTCAGGCGATCTGCGAAATTTACCTCAACACCCATTTCAGCCAGCCGGGCAATCACCGACTGAGTCGCCGTGATCGACGCCAGTATGTAGGCCACGATTACGGCCAGCAAGTAAGCCGCCAGCTTTCTGATCATGTATGCTTTCTCATCATTGCTTTACGTTCTGCCGGGTTCGGAACGAACATAAGCCAAGGCTAGCACAATAATTGAAAAGGCTGGAATATGAACATGTCAATGATTAGCCGTCTCCTGATTTTTCTGCTCGCCCTGTGTGTAACGACCTCCACGGCTGCTGTTGATTACCGCTTGGAAACTTTCGCCGGTGGGTTGTCGCTGCCCTGGAGTATTGCCTTCTTGCCGGACGGTTCAGCGCTGGTGACGGAGCTGGGCGGCCAGCTCCGGCGGATCGATGCCTCCGGCCAGATCGGGGAAGCGATTGAAAACGTGCCGGAAGTATATTTTGCTGGCCAGGGCGGCCTGTTTGATGTGCTTCCCCACCCTGAATTCAGCCGGAACGGCCTGGTTTACCTGTCCTATGCTGAAGGCGGTCCAAAAAATAACGGCACCGTGATCGCGCGTGGAAAACTGGTGGAAAACCGGCTGGAAAACGTGGAAATAATTTATCGCAATGCACCTCGCAGGGCAACGCCTGTGCACTACGGTGGCCGCATGGCCTTCCTGGCCGATGGTTCCCTGCTGCTCACTACGGGTGATGGCTTCGATTATCGTGAAGCTGCACAGCTTGTATCGAGTGGACTTGGCAAGGTCATTCGGATGAACGACGATGGCTCACCCGCGCAGGGCAATCCGTTCCCGGAATCTCCGTATGTTTACAGCTACGGGCACCGCAATCCCCAGGGTCTAGTCGTCAGCCGCGCGGGCACAATCTGGCTGCATGAACACGGTCCCAGGGGAGGTGACGAGCTGAACCGAATCGAAGCGGGGGTCAACTACGGATGGCCGGCCATTACCTACGGCTTGGATTACAACGGAGCGATCATCTCACCTTACACCGAGTGGCCGGGCATGGCGCAGCCGGTGCACTACTGGCTACCGTCGATCGCGCCGTCCGGGCTGACTATCTACGAGGGCGACCTGTTCCCGGAGTGGAAAGGTGATCTGTTCGTGGGCGCACTGATTGATCGGGAAGTTCGACGGTTGGACCTGGTCAATGGTGAAGTAGTAGCCGAAGAAGCACTTTTCGGTGAACTAGACGCCAGGATTCGAGATGTGCGCGTCGGCCCCGAAGGCGCGCTCTATATCCTGCTGCCTGACAAAATCGTACGGGTATTGTCAGATACGCTTTGAACCCGAACAGGCTTTGGCGGCGGCACAAGCAAAGGAGATGTCGACCGGAACTTGATGTAATGGCTGGTCGCAAGCCGGACAACTTGCTAGGATAGCCACCCCCAATACACTGAAATACAAGGAGACAGGCATGTTTGATAAACACAAAAGCGTCAAGCAGGGTAGTCCCCAGATCAAGGAATCCATCGCGTTGCGAGAAGATCTTCCGATGGCCAAACAGGTAAATTCTCCCGCCACCAAGTCTGCTGTGATCGGGCCGGGCGTCGAAATTATCGGTGACGTGAAGGCCAGTGTAGATTTGAAAATCAACGGACACATCAAGGGTAGCATCGTTGAGAGTTCCCACAACGTAGAAATCGGTGAGTCCGGCAAGGTCAAAGCCAATATTTCCGCCAAGATGGTGGTCGTTGCGGGCGTATTAGAAGGCAATATTGCAGGCAACGAAAAAGTACTGATTGCCAAGACTGGAAGAGTCCGGGGAAATATAGTTGCGCCCCGTGTGCAATTGGAAGATGGCGCTCTTTTCAAGGGTAGTATCGAAATGGATCCCGGCAAAGTCGTCAAGCAGGATTCTTCTGTGGTAAGTAAAAAAGTTGGAAATTCAAGCCGCACCGGCTCCTCCATCAAGGATTCCGGTATTGGTACTGGGCCTGCCCCGGTGAAGGACACCGATAGAAAGGAATCCGGCCTAACGCTGAAAAGCGGCTGAACTCCGCCTCGTGAGCACCAAGTCGTATATGGCACCCGTGTCCCGGGTGTTTGCACCCTATGCGGGCTAACACTGTGTCAACACAAATTGCTATGAATACGTCAGCTTCTGCAGTGGTGCCCGGCATGACCATACAGCCGAGCAAGCTGCTTCGGTCGCTGTTCCGTTCATTGGATACGGGTCGCCGTCTGACCATTCTTGACGTGGGTGGCGCGTTACCGGAAACGGTCGAATTTTTCTCCCGCTTCAAATGCCGGATTCACTTCATCGACTTGTTTTGTGAACCGGTGGTGACGGAACTGCAGCAGATTTCCAATGCCAAAGAATTACACCATCAGTTCGAAAAATTGTTGAAGTTTCCCGAAGGCACCAGGCTGGATATTTGCCTGTTGTGGGATTTCCTTTGTTATCTGGACGATCCGGCCTTGCGAGCCTTCAACGATGTTTTGCGGCCTTACCTGTACTACGGAACCCGGGCGCATGGTTTTGTGGTCCACCACCTTGCGATCCGGTTGGAAAACAAACAATACGGTGTGATGCAAGAAGACGCAATGAGTGTGAGGCTGCGGCAGACTAAACAACTGGCAACTCACCCCCATTCACAGATCGAGATGCACGAAATGCTGTCCTGTTTCGATTTTGACCGCGGGCTTTTGCTGCCTGACGGCAAACTCGAACTGCTGCTCAAGGCCCGAGACGACGTACTGGAATTCTGATGGAGAAATCGACTCTCGATCAACTGCGTATCGAACGCAGACCAGAGAGCGAACCATCAGCCTGGCGTTGGCTTGATCCCGTAATACTCGTAGTCGCTGCCGCTGCAGCGCAGACTGCATCCATACCACCGGTCCCGTGACCAAGAACACAAAGCTTGCCATTCCTTTGCTGGAATTTGTGGCGCTGATGGCACTGGTATTCTCCGTGGTGGCGCTGGCCATAGATGCGATGCTCCCGGCCTTGGAGGAAATTAGCCAGGAACTCGGCGCTGCACATGCAAATGACGCGCAACTGATCATTTCGATCTTCTTTTTCGGGATTGTTTTCGGTCAGGTCTTTTTTGGGCCGTTCTCCGACAGCAGGGGCCGTAAGCCAGCCATCTACATCGGTTTTGCCGTATTTTTCATCGGCTGCCTGGTATCCATATTCTCCACCAGCTTTTCCGGCATGCTGGCCGGACGTTTTCTGCAGGGTCTGGGCGCTGCTGGACCCCGTATTGTAGTGGTGGCGCTAATCCGGGACCAGTTCGAGGGCCGTGAAATGGCCCGCGTGATGTCTTTCATCATCTCGATATTCATCCTCGTCCCCATCGTGGCGCCGGCCATGGGTCAGGCACTGTTGATTGTTGCCGATTGGCGGGCCATTTTTTACGCCTTCCTGTTGCTCACCATCATTTCGGTCACTTGGTTTTCATTCCGACAGGAGGAAACGCTGGCGCCCGCGCACCGGATCCCTTTTTCTCCCAGACGGGTCGCGGGCAGAGTACGTGAGATCGGAGGCACACGGGTTACCATGGGCTACACAGTGGTCACAGGCTTGATGTCCGGCAGCTTTTTTGGCTACCTGAATTCGTCGCAGCAGATTCTTCAGTTGCAGTACGGACTGGGCAAAATGTTCCCAGTTTACTTCGCAATACTCGCGTTCTCCTTTGGCTTGGCGACCCTGCTGAATTCGCGACTGGTAGTGCGCTTTGGCATGCAGGTGCTCGCGGGTACTGCCCTTGTGAGCATAGCCATCGTTTCGGGTGTCTTTCTTCCATTTTCCTGGACGCTGGCCGGCCACCCGCCGCTGTGGACGCTGATGATCTACCTCATGGTGTCTTTTTTTGCCTTGGGTATGCTGTTTGGCAACCTCAACGCCCTGGCCATGGAGCCACTCGGGCACGTGGCCGGCACTGGCTCGGCGTTTATCGGTTCTGTATCCACGCTGATTGCGGTGGTGACCGGCGTGCTGATCGGACAAAGTTATAACGGCACAATTCTGCCGTTGGTTACCGGCTTCGCAGTATTGAGCCTGCTCTCCCTGATTATGATGCGCTGGGCTGAAGCCGGGCGTTGAAGTCTCTAGAAAACTAAGCTGATTTTTGACTCAGCAGTTCAAATTCGAAGCGGGTACCCTGGTTGGGCGAACTCTGTACGATTATCCGGCTACCGTGCAGGTCCAGGATGCGCTTGACGATGGCCAGGCCCAGACCGGTGGAATCGCTGTCTTCACTCTTGTTTGCGTGGTAGAAGCGGTCGAAAATGTGCTCAAGATCTTCGTCACTGATGCCACACCCGGTGTCGGTGATCGCCACCGACACATGGTTCGGTTTCTGGTCTATGCTGATCGTGATCTGGCCGTCCCGTGGGGTAAACTTCAATGCGTTCCGGATCAGGTTCTCCAGTACTCTTTGCATCAGGCCAATATCGGCATAAACCATGGCCGGGTCCCGAACGGCCTCATTTTTCATCGTGATGCCAGCCTTGGTTGCTTCCAGCTCAAAATCCTGGGTGACATCCTGTAATAACTCCGCCAGTGAAAAAGTCTCAAGGTTCGGTGTAACGCTGGCGGAATCCAGCTTGGAAAGCTCGAACAGGTCACCGATCAATTGCCCAAGTCGCAGGGTGTGGCGCCGGGTAATTTCCAGGTAATGCCTGCGCTCATCCGTCGACAAAGTGTCGTTCTTGATCAACAGTGTGTCCACGTAGCCGTGCATGGAAGCGAGTGGTGTTCGCAGGTCGTGTGACACGTTACTGATCAGTTCTCTGCGCAGGCGGTCGGTTTCCTTGAGACTTTCGAATTGCTCCTGAATTTTGTCGGCCATCACGCTGAATGCGGTACTTAACTGTCCAATTTCGTCTCCGGCAGGAGCACCCGTCTGGCTGGCGTTGAGCTTGAAATCGGGATCGAAGTCGGAAGCGGTAAAACGCTGCATGCTTCGCGTCAGTACTCGCAGGCGCCTGGTCAGCAGCCCGAAGACCAGCAGACCCACCAGGAAACCTGTCACCACGATGGCAATTATTGCGCCCAGGCTGATTTTCCGAACGTAGCTGCCGCGAATGCTACTGGCCAACGCGTCGTATTTCTGTCCGCCAAGCACGGTATAAAGATAACCCTGTAGTTCTCCTTCATGAACGACTTCTGCGGCAGAGAAGATCTTGTACTTGCCCGGGTTCCTGGGATCACTGCCTTTGAATGGCATCTTGACATCACCCGCAAGCCATTCATGGATCGGATCCAGGTCGACGAATTCCAACTTGACCACGCCGGGTGGAAGGGCATGGCCGAGAATACGGCCCTGCTTGTCGAGCAGATACACCTCGACCGTCGGGTTAATGATCATGGCCTGCTGCGCCAGCAACTCCAGCGCATCCGTTTTGACTTCGCCGTTTTCAATCAAGTTGCGTTCGCCGGTAACGTACATTGCGATGGAACTATTGAGGCGTTGAGTCAGTTCCTCATAGTACATTCGCGTGCTGAGAAGTTCGATAAAGTAAAAACCGCCTCCTACGAGCAGGATAATCACCAGCAGGGCGGCTGATAGCCTCGCAAAAAGTGTGCTCATGCTGCGCTGGCTGCTTGCGGTTCGGGGTCCAGTTTGTAGCCCACACCCCAAACCGTAACGATCAGGCTGGGTTGGGTGCTGTCCGGTTCGATCTTGGCCCTGAGCCGGTTGATGTGGGAATTGACGGTGTGTTCGTAACCTTCATGGCCATAACCCCAGACCTGGTCCAGTAGCTGGGCTCGGCTGAACACCAGTCCCGGGTGACGCGCGAAGTGTAGCAGCAGGTCGAATTCACGCGCAGTCAGCTTGACCCGGTCCCGGCCAACCGTGACTTGTCTGCTGGCGGGATCAATTTTTATCGAAGCTATTTCGATGGCTTCACCTACTCCGGGGATGGTTTTCTCGAGAGATTCGATACGCCGGAAAATGGCCCTAACCCGCGCGACCAGTTCGGTCACGCTAAATGGTTTGGTGACATAGTCATCGGCACCCAACTCCAGTCCCAGTACACGATCAAGTTCCAATGACTTGGATGTCAGCATCAGGATCGGGACATAGGCCTGTTCTCTGCGAAGTGCCCGGCAAATACTCAGACCATCTGGACCGGGCAGCCGGATATCAAGAATAATCAGGTCCCACTTGCGGGCAAAAGCCTGCCTCATACCTTCGTGTCCGTCACAGGCAATGGTGACTTCGAAATCATTGTCCCCAAGGTGCAAGGCAAGCAGCTGGGCGATGTCATGTTCGTCTTCGACAACCAAGATTCTGCGTTGCCTGATGTGGCTGATGTTAATAACGATCTCTCCTGCTGGTGCAGTGTACGGCTTAACCGACTTAATCTTTGTGCCTGAATCTAGACCTGAAATCTCACGAATGTATCACGGTGCACTTCAAATTAGGGATAAAAGACTGGTTTTCCAGTGATTTAGATAGGATGCGCAAATTGAAGGATTCGTGATAGTTACGTGAAACCTGCATTCCAGAATATAGCCTCGAGTCGGGCCATGGTGGCTCGATTAATTAGCAACCCATACGAAGGAGAGTTCAACATGAGAAAAACAACCCTCATCCTGGCCGGATTACTGGCCATTACGTTATCACTTGTCGCTCAGGCAGCACATGAGTTCGAGACATTCGAAGTTACTGTCTTCAACATCACGAAAAGCCAGAATTTCACGCCGATTCTCCTGGCGACGCACCACGGTTCTGTCAGCCTGTTTACATCGGGTCGAGCGGCATCAACAGAACTTGAGATCCTGGCTGAAGGCGGCGACACCATGCCTCTGCGGGATTTGCTGGATAGCAATCCGGATGTGCTCATGACAGTAAGCACCGATGGCCTATTACTACCCGGCCAAAGTGTGACAGTAGAAATCCAGGCCGATGTCCATTTTAACCGGCTGAGCATTACTTCGATGTTGATTCCCACCAATGACACCTTCGTCGGCCTGCGCTCGATGAAACTGCTGCCATTACGCTCGACCCTGTTCACCTTACCGGCATACGATTCCGGGACGGAATTGAACGATGAACTCTGCGCCAATATCCCGGGTCCGGACTGCGGCGGAGAGGGCTATAACGCAGACACAGCTGGTGGGGAAGGCTACGTTTATACTTCCAGCGGCATTAGCGGCGTAGGTGACCTGGAGCCTGCGGTTTTTGACTGGAGAAATCCGGTGGCCCGCGTGAGGGTAAGGCGTAAATAAATAGACATCAAGCCGTGCTTGCAGTCTGCTGCAGGCGCGGCTAGTACTCCGTCAAGGTGATAATTACGAGTTCAGTGTTTCCTTCAGGAAGGTAGTTTGAGGCGCGCTCCTGCAGCGCAGCCGAACCCCCTGCAAATCGTGCGGTCACAATAAGAACCGGAGTATCATGGCTGCAATAGCCAGGGGTCATCGCAGCTGATGAAGGAAACACTATGAAAAACTGGCTCATTGGTTTGTTGCTGGTCGTGCTGGCTGCCGCTGCATATTATTATATAGCGGTTTATGATCCTTTCGCCGAGGAGACACTCCCTCCTCCGATTCCAACAGTTGCCATTGAGCAACCGAAACCCCAGCCGGAACCGGTCCTGCTTGAGCCGGTAGAAGAAGTTATTGGGGTCGAACCTGAGCTCGAAATAGTGGATGAAGCGACCGTGCTGCCTCCGTTGGCCGAGAGCGATGAATGGGTGTTGGATTCGCTCTCCAGTCTCGCCGGCGAAGCTTCGGTGATGCGCTTTTTTGTCAGCGACAATGTGGTTTCCCGCTTTGTTGCAACGGTGGACGCCTTGACCAGCCGCCAAGTGCCCGGCCAGATCATGGCTGTCCAGGATCTGGGGGGTGAGTTTATGGCAACTGCGAATGAACAGCCGGACACCGTGATCCGCAATGCCGAGGGCGATCCGATACCCCAGTACATCCTGAATCCGGCAAACTATCAGCGTTATGAACCCCAGGTAGAGATGTTCGAAGCGCTGGATACGCAAGAACTGGTGACCCTGTACCGGGACTACGCCCCCCTTTGCCAGCAAGCCTACGTTGAGCTTGGTTATCCCGATGGTGACTTTGATGCGAGGTTGATCGAGGTGATTGACAGTCTCCTGTCCACTCCCGAAATAAGTGAGCCACTTCGTCTGATCAAACCGGAGGCATTTTACCTGTTTACCAATCCGGACCTGGAAGCACTCCCCGCCGGGCAGAAAGCACTTTTGCGCATGGGCCCGATGAATGCACAGCGGGTCAAGGCAAAATTGCGGGAAATTCGCACGGCCCTGGCGGAATGATGGCTGGCGACATCGTGCGCTTATGTCCATGAATGGACGTAGGGCAATGCGGGAGCAATTGACTACATGGAAGTAGTTAAGGAGCGTGAGGAGGAGTGGAAGCTTTGTTGAGAACACAGTCGCAACAGGTTTGACATGCGGATTGGTCTTGCACTGTTGTTTCTTGCCCTGCTGTTGGCCAGCCTGTCAGCACGGTTCTGGGCCACGGACAGGTCAATGCACTACGCCGGTCCCACCCACCTCGCAGCAGACTCGCAACAGGTTTTTCTGTTTGCCTCCGATAATCTTTACCACCTGTCCTCTCAGGGAAAACTCCTGGCGCGGTACCCCCCTGAAGTGACCGGCATGACGGACGTTCCCATCGACTTGCGAATCACCGGTGATGATCGGCTGCTGATTGCCGGGCAACAGCCAGCCCGAATCCAATCCTGCGACACCAGCAACTGGGACTGCCAGGATATTGGATTTGGCAGAATTGATGAACCGAAGCGCCAGTTCAAAGTATTGATCGATACCGCATCGCACAGCCTGCTGTTTACCGATGCCCAGGGGGACAGCCTGTGGGGCCGGGCCGGCCCAGATTCCGAAGCCATTCGTTTGCTGCCTGACAATACACTTGCAGGGCCCAATGACCTGACATTTGATTCCCTGGGGCACCTCTGGATTGCCGATACCGACCATCGGCGGATTGTCGAATTTGTCCCGGCAGCAGATGGTGGCTTTGAAATCGGCCGCGAACACAGCACGATGAACGAGTTGACCAGGGACCAGCGTTACTACCCCATCATGCTGGCGCTGAGTGGAGATGGTAACTTGTGGGTGACCCAGGCCGCAGGGTTTTTAGACCGGTACGCCGATCTCGTGGTATACGACCCGGATCAGGGTGCGGTAAAACAAGTCTCATTGCCCAGTGGTGTTTTCGCCACGGATATTGCGGCCACGGGGGGTGACATTCTGGTTACGGATCTGGAACAGTTTACGGTGTATCGCGTGGACACCGGGTCGCATGAAGTCAGTATATTTGGTGATGACCGGTTCAAAGATGCGATGTCACGCCTCAAACTGGAACATGAGCACTACCGGCGGATTAGTCATTTGGCACTGGTTGCTGTAATAGTTTTTGCTGTCCTTATGGTGCTTGCCGCCGTCATCGCTACACCAAAAAACAGGCGCTGGACCCCGGTGCCAGGGGTGATTGACATGGAGGCTGCAGCCCAGGCGGTTCCGAGCGTCAAGGGGATTTACTGGCTGCACCGAAACCCGAAGATTGATCGTTCGCTCAAACGCCTGGAAATTCTGGGTTCCTCAGTCATCATCGTGATGCTTGCCGGGGGATTGGCACTCTATGGCTGGGCGCGCATGCAGGCGGGTGTAAATCCGGGCGAAGAATTGCAGGAAAAGCTCAACCTGCTGGGCTATATATTTTTACTTTCCTCCCTGCTCATGGCAGCTTTAATCCCGTTTGTCCGGCAATCAATGAAGGCGATGAAGCGCAGGCTCGGTACTGACGGCAAGCAGTTATATATCCGCTTGAATGACGGCCGTGAAATCACCGTCCCCCCCGCGGAACTGGCCTTTACCAATCGGGCGATTTTCTATCAAAAGTACTTTATGCCACTGCAAACAGGCAAGCGGCAAAACCTGTACCAGGACGGTGAAGTAGAAACCTGGATTGTTCCCTTATTGCGCCAGGCTGAAAAGCTCAGCGAACTTGGGGGCCTGAAACACCAGTGGAGACATCGAGGCGCCTTGCTAAGCTGGTCTCTGGTCAGTGTAGTTGCGCTTGGACTATTGCTGTTTCTGCTGTCACAACTGAATGTATAGGAACTCGATACAAGTCACGCAGATACAAGATTAAGGGCAGGATTGATCATTCAATTCAAGACCCCATGTTTTGACACTATGACGAATCGAAATCATGGCTGAGCGCGTAAGTAGCGAACGCCCTCGCGGAAAATCTCTGAAACCTTTGCGGACGCTGATCCCGTTTATCCGCCCATATCGTGGAACGCTGGCGGCGGCCCTGACCGCGTTGCTGATTGCGTCGGGGGCAATGTTGGCGCTGCCCATTGCTCTGCGTTACCTGATTGATAATGGTTTTATTGCGGAGGATGTCGGCACGGTAAACCGCTATTTTGGCTGGTTCCTGGCCGCGGCCCTGGTGTTCAGTGTTTTCGCCGCGCTGCGCTACTACCTGGTGACCTGGCTGGGTGAGCGCGTGGTAGCCGACCTTCGCACTGCCGTCTATCAGCGCGTTATTGGAATGGATCCGGCATTTTTCGAAGTAACCAAGACCGGCGAGGTTCTTTCCCGTCTGACTACCGACACCACGCTTGTCCAGAGCATTTCAGGTGTGGGTTTGTCCATCGCATTGCGATCTACGCTGAACCTGACTGGCGGCCTGCTTTTGTTGGTTTTGACCAGTCCTCAGCTGGCTGCCTACATCTTGGTGGGAATACCGGTCGTTATTCTGCCAGTGATCCTCATTGGGCGCCGCATAAGAAGCCTGTCACGCGAATCACAGGACCGGATCGCCGATACCAGCGGACTGGCCGGTGAAACTCTAAACGCCATGCAGACAGTACAGGCATTTACGCTGGAGAAACTGCAAGCCCGGCGCTACGCCGAAGCGGTAAATGCCAGCTTCATCACAGCGGTCCGCCGGATTAAGATGAACGCGTTGTTGACTGTCATTGCCACATCCATGGTGTTCGCTTCGATTACCTTCATCCTGTGGATTGGTTCGCGCGCGGTCCTGGCCGGCACCATGACCGGTGGGCAACTGGGCCAGTTCCTGATGTACGCCATGATGGTCGGCTCCTCGGCAGCAGCGCTGAGCAGTCTGTGGGGTGAAATTCAGCGTGCTGCCGGTGCGATGGAGCGCCTGTCCGAATTGTTGCATGCAGAACCGGCCATCCAGGCCCCGGCTGATCCGGAACATTTGCCTGCCAAAGCACGTGGCCGGATTCGCTTTGAACATACCGTCTTGCGTTATCCTTCACGGCCTGACTCCCTGGCGC